>NZ_BAABJO010000027.1:0-129506 GCF_039543345.1 Pseudonocardia adelaidensis
ATCCAGGTTCTCGCTGAGTGCGCCGGCGAGCCGGCCTCGTACCGGGCGTACTCGGCCGGTTCGCCGGTGCGCTCAGCGTGGAGCTGGGCCGTCGAGATACGTGGTGGACTTTCGACTCGGGACACTAGGCCGGGGCGGGCCCGGTCGACTCCCGCACCACCAGCCTCGGGTCCGGCAGCGGGCCGTGCGGCGCGGTGGTCACGCCGAGCAGCTCCAGCAGCCGCAGCGCGCACCGCTCGCCGAGCCCCTGCACGTCCTGCTGGATCGTCGTCAGCGCGGGCGTGGTCCAGCGGCTGAGGTGGATGTCGTCGTGCCCGATGATCGACACGTCCTCGGGGACGCGCAGGCCCCTCGCCCGCGCCGCCCGGAAGCCCGCGATGGCCATCGGATCGCTGTCGTAGAGGATCGCTGTGGGCCGCTCGCGCTGCCCGAGCAGCTCGTCGGTGGCCCGGTACCCCGACTCGGCGGAGAAGTCGGTGCGCGCGATCCCGAGCACGGACTGGCCGTTGGCCGCCACCGCGGCCAAGAACGCGGCCGTGCGGTACTGGACGTGGGAGCGGTCCGGCGGGCCCGCGACGTAGGCCAGCCGGCGGTGCCCGAGCGCCGCCAGGTGCGCCACCGCGCCGGCCACACCCCCGCCCGGGTCGGCGGCGCCCTCCCACGGGATCCCGGTGCGCCCCCACGGCCGCGACACGATCACGGCCGGCAGCCCCAGCTCGGTGACGATGTCGAACCGCTGGTCGATGATCCGGGACTCGGCGAGGAACACCCCGTCCACGCGCTGCGTCTGCGCGAGGTCGGCGTAGGCGGTGCGCTCCTCGACGGCGTCGGCGTGCTCGGCGATCTGCAGCAACAGCCAGAACCCGTGCTCGGCGAGGGTGCGCTCGATGCCGGAGATCAGCTCCCCGAAGTACGGATCGGACGAGAGCAGGTCCGGTGGGCGGTTGAGCACGAACCCGACCGCACCCGCTCCCCCGCTCGTCAGCGCCACCGCGCGGGCCGACGGCCGCCAGCCCAGGCTCTCCGCGACCCGCAGCACGCGGACCCGGGTCTCGTCGGACACCCCACCGCGGTTGTTGAACGCCTTGGAGACGGTGGCCTTCGAGACCCCGGCGAGCTCGGCGACCTGGGAGATGGTCGCGCGGCGGCGCGCCGAGGCGGGTGGACCGGCCATGCTCGTCGCCCCCAGCTGTCGCTCACCGATCGGACGACAAGCGTAGGACCTGCTCTCCCCGGACGGTGTTCCGCTACGTGGTACCACGCGGGTCGTCGGGCGTGCGGTCCGCGGGACCGGCGGTCTACGGTGCCATCCGGACCAGTCGCCGAGATCGAAGGAGCCACCCGCCGATGCCCCACGACCCGTACGCCGAGCTGCCCCCGGTCCCCTCCTTCACCGTCCGCAGCACGGACATCGCCGACGGCGAGACGCTTGCCGTCCCCCACCGGTCCGGGATCTTCGGCGCGGGCGGCGAGGACGTGTCCCCGCAGCTGTCCTGGAGCGGGTTCCCGGAGGAGACCCGGTCGTTCGTCGTGACCTGCTACGACCCGGACGCCCCCACCGCCTCCGGCTTCTGGCACTGGGCGGTCGTCGACATCCCGGCGTCGGTCACCGAGCTGCCCACCGGCGCAGGCGACGAGACCGGCTCCGGCCTGCCCGCCGGCGCCTTCCAGCTGCCGAACGACGGCGGGCTCGCCCGCTACCTCGGGTCGGCACCGCCCCCCGGGCACGGGCCGCACCGCTACTTCTTCGTCGTGCACGCGGTCGACGTCGAGAGCCTCGGGATCCCCACCGGTGCCACGCCCGCGTTCCTCGGCTTCAACCTGTTCGGCCACACCCTCGCCCGCGGCACGATCGTGCCGGTCTACGAGAACAAGGGCTGAGGGCCACCCGCGACCGATGCCCGATCCCGAGGACCGCCGCCCCGTCCTGCTCGGCGCCGCCCGCACCCCGGTCGGCCGGTTCGCCGGCGCCCTGCGCGGCGTCGACGCCGTCGACCTGGGCGCACACGCGATCCGCGCCGCACTCGAACGGGCCGGGAACCCGGTGCCCGACCAGGTCCTGCTCGGCAACGTCGTGCAGGCCGGCAACGGGCAGAACCCGGCCCGGGTCGCCGCCACCCGCGCCGGCGTGCCCACGACCGTGCCCGGGATGACCCTGAACAACGTGTGCCTCGCCGGCCTGAGCGCGGCGGGGCTGGCCGCCGCGCTCGTCCGGGCGGGCGAGCTCGACGTCGGCCTCGTCGGCGGCTTCGAGTCGATGAGCCGCGCCCTGCACGGCGTCCAGGTGCGGACCGCGGCCCGGGTGGGCGACGGCGCCATGGTCGACCTCCTCGTCCGGGACGGGCTGTGGTGCGCGCTCAGCGAGCAGGGCATGGGCGAGATGTCCGATGCCGCCTCCGCCGAGCTCGGCATCGGCCGTGCCGACCAGGACGCGTTCGCACTGGAGAGCCACCGGCGCGCCGCCGCGGCGGCCGACCGGCTCGCCGAGGAGATCGCCCCCCTGCCCGAGCTGGACCGCGACGAGGGCGTGCGCCCGGACACGACGCTCGAGCGGCTCGCGGCCCTGCGCCCCGCGTTCACCGCCGACGGGACGCTCACCGCGGGCAACTCGTCGCAGATGTCCGACGCCGGGTCGGCGGGTGTCGTCACCACCGCGGCCCGGGCCGCCGCGCTCGGGATCGAGCCGCTCGCGGAGATCGCCGGCCACGCCACGGTGGCCGGGCCGGACCCCACCCTGCACCTCAAGCCCGCCGCGGCCGCCCGCGTGCTGCTGAAGCGGCACGGGCTCACCCCGCGCGACGTCGACCTGTGGGAGATCAACGAGGCGTTCGGCGCGGTCGTGCTGGCCAGCATGCGCGACCTGGAGATCGACCACGAGCGCGTCAACGTCAACGGGGGCGCGATCGCGGTCGGGCACCCGCTCGGCGGCTCCGGCTTCCGCCTCGTGCTGACGCTCGCCCACGAGATGCGCAGGCGCGGCGCGGCGCTCGGCGTCGCCGCGATCTGCGGCGGGGGCGGCCAGGGCGGGGCACTGCTGCTGCGCCGACCGTGAGCCCGCAGCACCACGGTGCGGCCGACGGTCAGGCCGACCAGGAACCGGTGAGCACCGTCCGCTCCACGGCGCGCGGCTCCAGCACCGTGTCGATCACCGAGAGGGCGGCGCCACGCACGCCGGCCAGCTGCCCCAAGGCCGTGG
The DNA here is from genome assembly GCF_039543345.1 of Pseudonocardia adelaidensis. Taxonomy (NCBI): domain Bacteria; kingdom Bacillati; phylum Actinomycetota; class Actinomycetes; order Pseudonocardiales; family Pseudonocardiaceae; genus Pseudonocardia; species Pseudonocardia adelaidensis. Next base: position 3,197 of record NZ_BAABJO010000027.1, read on the forward strand.
TGGTGAGCCGCAGGTGCTCGCTCGAACCGGGCAGTGCCGTCTGGTAGAGCGACTCGCGGATCCCGGCGAGCAGGGACTCGGCCTCGGTCAGGTAGCCCCACATCGAGATCCCCGCCGGGTTGAGCAGGTTCACCACGGACGACAGCACCTCCCCGATGCGCCGGCCGGCCCGGCGGATCAGGTGCACGGCGTCCTGGTCGCCGTCATTGGCCAGCCGGATGATCTGGGAGACGTGGTCGACGGGGTGTCCCGCCGCGACCATCTGGCGCACCAGCGCGCTGCCGCTCGCGACGGCGTCGAGGCACCCGACGCTCCCGCAGGCGCACGGGTCGTCGGCGTCCACCACCTTGATGTGCCCGAGCTCCCCCGCGAGGCGGTCGGCCCCGCGCACCGGCACGCCCCGGACCACCACCGACGCGTCGATCAGGGTGCCGAGCTTGACGCACACCAGCACCTCGGCGTCCGGCCACGACGCGCGGTGCTCGGCCAGCGCCAGCATGGCGACGTCGAGGTCGAGCAGCACCGGCACCTGGTAGCGCCGCGCGAGCGCGTCCCGGAAGTCGTCGCGGTCCCAGCCCACGGCCGAGAGCCCGTGCCCGCGGGCGTAGGCCTTCAGCTCGAACGTGCTGGGGGTGCCGACGCCGACCCCGACGACGGGACCGGCCGCGGCCTCGCCGGTCAGCTCCTCGAACGTGCGGTGCAGCAGGTCGAGCATGGCGTCCGGGCCCCGGGCGACGTCGACGGTGACGAACCGGTCGGTGAGCACCTCGCCGTCCAGGTCGGTGACGGCGGCCCGGGCCCCGGTGAGCCCCAGGTGGGCGGCCAGCACCGCGCCGGCCCGCGGGTCGAACCCGAAGACGGCGGCGGGGCGGCCGCGCGCGCCCTCGGTGCGCATCTCGCTGTGCACGAGGCCGACCCGCTGCAGGTGGTCCAGCCGCTGCAGGATCGTCGAGCGCGCCACGCCCATGGCGTCGGCGAGCTGCGTGACGGTGCGCGCCCGCCCGCTGCGGATCATCCCGAGCAGCACGCCCGCGCCCTCCACCGACGCCGGGGTCGGCGGGTGGCTGCGCTCGGAGACCGCCATGGAGGCCAACATAACGTCCGGACAATTACGTCGGCAATCGCCATAATTATCTTGTGCGTCGCCATAACGCCGCATAGGCTCACCGCGATGCCCACGCCGCCGTGGAGGACCGCCGATGAGATCGCGACTGCCGGCACTCGTACTCGCCCTGCTGCTGGCGACGTCGGGCTCTGCGATCTCGGGCTGTGCGATCTCGAGCGTGGCCGCGAGCACCCCGGGCACCACGGTGCTGACGTTCTGGCAGTACTACGACGGCACCCAGAAGGAGTGGCTGGAGGCCGAGGCACGGCGGTTCGAGCGGGACAACCCGGGCGTGCAGATCGAGCTGGTGCAGGTGGTCGGCAGCCAGCAGGACCAGAAGCTGCTCGCGTCGGTGGCCACCGGCAGCACGCCCGACCTCTTCATCAACAACATCGTGGTGGACTTCCCGACGCTCGTCGCGGGCGGCGTGATGCTCGACCTCACGCCCTACTGGGAGTCCTTCCCCGACGCCGCCCGCTTCCCCGACACCGCGACCTGGAGGGACGGGGGCCGCATCTACAACCTGATGTCGTACACGAACCTCGTCGGCCTCTACTACAACCAGGACATCCTCGACGAGTACGGCCTCGCTCCCCCCACCACGCTCGACGAGCTGCAGGCCGCGATGGAGACGGTGCAGAGGGGTGGGAAGTACCAGGGCATCGCCCTGTCCGGCGCCGCGTCCGTCGAGGGGGCGTGGCTGTTCGCCCCGCAGTTGCTGGGGCTCGGCGTCGGCTACTGCAACCTCGCGGAATCGGCGCAGCAGGTCACCGACGCCTTCCGGCGCATCGCCGCGTGGCGTGCGACGGACGCGCTGCCCCGGGCCGCCGCCACCTGGAACCAGAACGCGTCATGGCAGCAGTTCATGACCGGCCGGTACGCGTTCGCCCTCAACGGCAACTGGCAGCTGGGCAACGTGGAGGAGGCCGGGTTCCGGTACGGCACCGCGCAGTTCCCGGCACCCGCCGGGGGGCAGAGCCAGGTCTTCCCCGGCGGCGAGGGCTTCGCGATCGGGTCGAAGTCGCAGCACCCCGACCTCGCGTGGAGGTTCCTGGAGCAGCTGATGTCCCCGGAGAGCGGCCTCGCCGTCTACGAGGCCGCGGGCTCCATCCCGCTGCACGAGAAGGCCGCCGCGGCGCCCGAGATACAGGACGACCCCATGGTCGCCCCGTTCGTCGCCGCCACCCGCGACGCGGCCCCATGGCCGAACAACCCGAACACCGCGGCCATGCAGAAGGCGCTCGGGGTCGCGGTCAGCTCCGTGATCTCCGGGGAGCAGCCGCCGGAGGCCGGGGCGCGGGACGCGATCGAGAGCATCGGCGAGGCACGCGAGCAGGGCGGCGGTGGGTGCGCATGAGTCAGCTGGCGACGAGGGCTCCAGAGAGCACCCCGACCCCGCGACCCGCACCCGGTGGGCGCCGCACCGCGATCGCCCCGCTCGGCTTCGGAGTACCCGCCGCGTTCGTGCTGGTCGCGATGGCGGTCTACCCGCTCGTCGTGCTGTTCCAGATGTCGGTGAGCGACGTCGGGCCGAGCAACATCGTCGGCGGGTGGTCCGTCGTCGGTGCGGACAACTTCACCGATGCGCTGGGGAACCCCGAGACCTGGTACGCGCTGTGGCGCACCGTCGGGCTCTGCGCCGTGCTGCTCGTCTCCAACCTGGTGCTCGGCTTCGTCTGCGGCTCGGTGCTGGCCGAACCGGGCCGGGGCAGCAACGTCGTGCTCGGGCTGATGGTGTTCATCTGGGCGCTGCCGCCGCTGGTCAGCGGCAGCGTCTGGAAGTTCCTGCTCGACGACTCCGGGGTGCTCAACGAGGTGCTCGGTGTGGCCGGCATCGGCCCGGTGCCCTGGCTCAGCTCGCCCGACGCCGCGCTGTGGACGGTCTCGGGCGTGGTCGCCTGGTCGGCGCTGCCGTTCTCGACGCTGATCCTGCGCGGCGCGATGCTGGGCGTGCCGAAGGAGGTGCTCGAGGCCGCGGCCATCGACGGGGCGGGCTACTGGACCACGCGGGTCCGCATCGTGCTCCCGCTCCTGCGGCCCACCATGTGGATCCTCGCGATCCTCACGGTGATCTACGCGTTCAAGAGCTTCGACTTCGTCTACGTCCTCACCGAGGGCGGCCCGGGCACGTCGACCAACACCCTGCCGGTGCTCTCGTACTACACCGCCTTCACCCAGTTCGACATGAGCGCGGGCGCCACCGTCGCAGTGCTGTCGATGATCGTGGTCGCCGCATGCGCCGTGCCCTACGTGCGCCGGATCAACGCGGAGGTCCCGGAATGATCGCCGCTCCCACCCGGGCCCTGTTCGCCGTCGTCAAGGTCCTGCTGGCCCTGGCGTACGTGGTGCCGCTCGCCTGGATCCTGGTCACCTCGTTCAAGAGCACCACCCAGGTGCTGCAGGACCCGAACGGGATCGTGTTCGCCCCCACCCTCGACACGTACCGCGAGGTGATCGGGGAGGGCGCGGCGGCGATCGTCACCTCGCTGCAGATCGGCGTCGTCGTCACGGTCGTCGTCGTGGCGCTGGCGGTGCCCGCGGCGTTCGCCGCGGCGGCGAGGTTGGGCGCCGGGGCGGCGCGCGTCATCGCGGTGGCGCTCGCCGGGCTGCTCGTGCTGCAGATGATCCCGCAGCCGATGACGGTGATCCCGCTGTTCAGCGTGCTGGCGCAGTGGGGGATCCTCAACACCCTCCCCGGCCTGATCCTCGCCGACGTCGCGGTGATGCTGCCGTTCGCGATCATGCTGCTGCGGCCGTACGCGCAGGACGTCCCGCGCGCGCTCTACGAGGCCGCGGTGATCGACGGGGCCGGGCCGTGGCGGTCGTTCCGCTCGATCACGGTGCCGATGATGCGCAACGGCGTGTTCACCGTCGCCAGCGTCGTCTTCATCAACGCGTGGGGCGAGTTCGTCTACGCGATCAACCTGCTGCCGCCCGGCGTGGTGCTGCCGGTCAGCGGGCTGCTGGCGGCGCAGAACACCACCTACGCCGCCAACTGGAACGGCCTGATGGCGCTCGCGGTGCTCACCTCGCTCCCGCTGGTGGTGGTGTTCGCGATCTCGCAGAAGCGGCTGATCGGCGGGCTGTCGCTGGGAGCGGTCAAGTGAACGGTGCCGTCCCCGCCGCGGTGCTCGTGGGCGCGCTCGACACGAAGCACGCCGAGTACGGCTTCGTCCGCGACCGGATCGCGGCCGCGGGCGTGCCCTGCCTGCTGGTCGACACGTCCGTCCTGGGCGCGCCCGGGCTCGCCGCCGACGTCGACCGCCGGGCCGTGGCGGACGCGGCGGGCGCCGACCACGACGCGCTGGTCGCCGCGGGCGACCGGAACGCCGCCGTCTCGGCGATGGCCCGCGGCGCCGCCGCCGTGGTGCGCGAGCTCCACCGGGGCGGCCGGGTGGCCGCGGTCGTCGTGCTCGGCGGGTCGAACGCGGGCTTCGTGATGAGCGAGATCGCCCCGGTGCTGCCGCTCGGCGTGCCGAAGGTGCTCGTGTCGACGGTGGTGGCCGGCGACACCCGCCCGTACGTCGGCACCAGCGACCTCACGATGGTGTACCCGGTCGTCGACATCGCCGGGCTGAACTCGGTCAGCACCCCGGTGCTGGCCCGGGCGGCCGACGCGGTCGTCGGGATGGTCACCGGGCCCCCGGTCCCGGCGCCGTCCGGTCGCCCCGCGGTGGGCGCCACGATGTTCGGCGTCACCACCGCGTGCGTGCAGGCGCTCGGGACGCACCTGGCGGCGAACGGCGCCGAGGTGCAGGTCTTCCACTGCACCGGCACCGGCGGGCGCACCCTCGAGGCGCTGATCGGGTCCGGCGTGTTCGCCGCCGTCGCCGACGTCACCACCACCGAGCTGGCCGACGAGCTCGTCGGCGGCGTCTGCACGGCGGGGCCGCACCGGCTGGAGGCTGCTGCGGCGCACGGCGTGCCGCAGGTGGTGAGCGTCGGTGCCCTCGACATGGTCAACTTCGGCCCGCGCGACACCGTGCCCGCCGAACACGGCGGGCGGCGCCTGCTCGCCCACAACCCCTCGGTCACGCTCATGCGGACCTCCCCCGCCGAGAACGCGGAGCTGGGCCGGGTCATCGCGCGGAAGCTCGCGGGGGCGAGCGCGTTCGTCGAGGTCCACGTGCCGCGGCGGGGCTTCTCGCAGATCTCCGCCCCGGGCGGGCCGTTCCACGACCCCGACGCCGACGCGGCGCTGATCGACGCGCTGCACGCGGCGCTCGACCCGCGCATCCCGCTGCACGTCCACGACCTCGCCGTGAACGACCCGGCGTTCGCCCACCACCTCGGCGCGGCGATGGACCGCGCCCTCTCCGGTACGACGAAAGGCACGTGATCTTCGATGTCCACCCGATCCGAGCTCGTCGCCCGCCTGCGCGCGAAGGTGGCGCAGGGGCGGCCGATCATCGGCGGCGGCGCCGGCACCGGCCTGTCGGCGAAGTGCGCGGAGGCGGCAGGCCTCGACTTCGTCGTCATCTACAACTCCGGCCGCTTCCGGATGGCGGGCCGCAGCTCGATGGCGGGCCTCATGCCCTACGGCGACGCGAACGCGATCGTGATGGAGATGGGCGCCGAGGTGCTGCCGGTGGTGCGCGAGCTGCCGGTGCTCGCCGGTGTGTGCGGCACCGACCCGTTCCGGCTGATGCCGCAGTTCCTGCGCACGGTGGCGGAGGCCGGATTCTCCGGCGTGCAGAACTACCCGACCGTCTGCCTGTTCGACGGGATCATCCGCGCCAACCTCGAGGAGACCGGTCTCGGCTTCGACAAGGAGGTGGACATGATCGCCGCCGCGCACGCGCTGGACCTGTTCACCTGCACCTACGTGGCCAACCCGGACGAAGCTGCCGCCATGGCCGAGGCCGGTGCGGACGTCGTCGTGCCCCACATGGGGCTCACCACCTCCGGGATGATCGGGGCGCAGACCGCCCTCTCGCTCGCCGAGTCGAAGGAGAAGGTCGCCGAGCTGGCCGCCGCGGCGCGCGCGAAGAACCCCGAGGTGCTCGTCGTCTGCCACGGCGGGCCGATCCACTCGCCCGCCGAGGCGGCCGAGGTGATCCGGGACGTGCCGGGCGTCCAGGGCTTCCTCGGCGCCTCCAGCATGGAGCGGCTGCCCACCGAGGTCGCGATGGTCGACCACATGCGTTCCTACCTGCAGATCGAGTTGCCCACCACAGCCACGAACACGACGGAGGCGAGCTGACGTGTACCGCATGACGATCCTCTACGGCACGCCCACCGACCCGGAGGCGTTCCGCAGGTACTACACGGAGACGCACGTCCCGCTGGCCCGGAAGATGCAGGGGCTCACGGGCTGGAACCTGCAGTGGACCGACGGGAACCCCGACTGGATCCTCGTCGCCGAGCTGTACGCCGAGGACAAGTCGGCCATGGACGCCGTGCTCGCCTCGCCGGAGGGCGTCGCCGCGAGCAAGGACCTGGACAACTTCGTCACCGGCGGCGTGGTGTTCCTGACCGGCGAGGAGGAGCAGGTGGCCTTCTCGTGAGCGGCGGCGCCGGCCTCGTCGTCGCCGTCGCCGGGCTGGGCTTCGGCGCCGAGTTCGTGCCGATCTACCTCAGCCACCCCGACGTGGCGAGGGTCGTGCTCGTCGAGCCCGACCGCGAGCGGCGCGGCGCGGTGGCCGAGCGGTACCGGCTGTCCGCCGGGTACAGCGACATCGCCGACGCGCTCGCCGATCCGGGCATCGACGCGGTGCACGTCTTCGCGCCGGTGCACACGCACGCCGACCTCTCGGTCGCGGCACTGGAGGCGGGCAAGCACGTGGCCTGCGCCGTGCCGATGGCCACCGCGCTGGAGGACCTCGACCGCATCATCGCGGCGCAGGAGTCGTCCGGCCGGAACTACATGATGATGGAGACCACGGTCTTCGCCCGGGAGTACTTCGCCGTCGCGCAGATGCACCGGGCGGGCGAGCTGGGCGAGCTCACCCTCTACCGCGGCTACCACATCCAGAACCTCGACGGCTTCCCCACGTACTGGCAGGGCTTCCCGCCGATGCACTACGTGACCCACGCGCTGTCGCCGATCCTGCACCTGCTCGGCACCACCGTCGCGAGCGTCCAGTGCCAGGGCGCAGGACGGCTCGCCGAATCCCGCCGCACCGGCAGCTTCGACAACCCGTTCCCCACGGAGATCGGTCTGTTCCGGCTGCGCGACAGCGACGTGCTCGCCGACATCCAGATGTCGTTCTCCCAGACCGCCCGCAGCTACATCGAGGGGTTCTCGATCTACGGCGACCGCCGCGGCATCGAGTGGCCGATCGACAACGAGGGTGAGCTCACCGTGTTCGACATGGCCGGGCCCGCGCCCGGGCGGCGCGGCAACCGGGTCGCGACGAGCTCGCTCGCCCCGCCCGACCGCCCCGAGCGACTGCCGGAACCGCTGCGGCGCTTCGTCCGGCCCGCCACCGTGCGGCTGCCCGGCATGCCGGCCGAGGTCCGGGTGGGCGCGGACCACGGCGGGTCGCACCCGTTCCTGGTGGACGAGTTCGTGCGCAGCGTCGTGGACGGGCGCCCGCCGCTCATCGACGCCCGGCGCGCGGCGGAGTGGACCGCACCCGGGATCTGCGCGCACGCCTCCGCGCTCGCCGAGGACGCCACGGTGCGCGTCCCCGACTACCCGCGCACCTGAGGCTCGGCTACTCCGAAGGCGGCATTCCGGCGAGCCGAGTTTCCGCGTGGCCGCCGGGGGGACCCACCGGGCTCCGGCACGCACCGCTGCCGGAGATGACCGGACCCAGGAGAATGATGTTCTTCCACCGCCAGGAACTCCAGTTCACCTCCACCCCCGACAAGCCCGACGCGGTCTACGCGCGCAAGCTGCAAGAGGTTCTCGGTGGCCAGTACGGCGAGATCACCGTAGCGATGCAGTACATGTTCCAGGGCTGGAACGCCCACCTCCCCGGCAAGTACCGCGACCTCGTCTTCGGCATCGGCGCCGAGGAGTTCGGCCACGTCGAGATGCTCGCCACCATGATCGCCCAGCTCCTCGAGAAGGCACCGCTGGGCATCACCGAGGACGCCGTGCAGGACGACCCGACGGTGGCCGCGATCGTCGGCGGGACGGACGTGCAGCACGCCATCGTGGCCGGGGCCGGGGCCCGCCCGGTGGACAGCAACGGCAACCCGTGGCAGGGCAGCTACATCACCGGCAGCGGCAACCTCCTCGCCGACTTCACCGCCAACGCCAACGCGGAGATGCAGGGCCGGACGCAGGTCGCGCGGCTCTACCACATGACCGGCGACCACGGCGTCCGCGAGCTGCTGTCCTTCCTGCTCGCCCGCGACACCATGCACCAGAACCAGTGGATCGCGGCGGCGAACGAGCTGAAGGAAGAGGGCTACGAGGGGATGCCCGTACCCAGCAACTTCCCGCAGAGCAAGGAGTACGGCGAGGTCTCCTACCAGTACCTCAACTTCAGCGACGGCAAGGAGGCGGCCGGCGGGCGCTGGGCGGGCGGGCCCACCCCCGACGGGCACGAGTTCAGCTACCACGACGGGCCCACCACGCGCGCGCCCATGCCGCCGCCCACCCGGCCCGACGCACGCATGTACGGCACCACGGACATGCCCAACCCCGTGGAGAAGGCGGCCGGCGCGGCCCAGGACGCGCTCGAGCGCGAGTGAGACGCTTCACCGTCGCCGGGCCGGTGCTCGAGTCCCCTCGGGCGCCTGCCCGGCGACCACCTGGTCGATGCCGACGCAGACCTCGAAGAGCTCGGCGAGCCCGTTGACCTCCAGCGTCGCGCCGACAGCTGTCGAGGCCCCGGTGACCAGGCTCAGCCTGATGGCGGCCTCGGCCGCCAGGTGGGCCACGTGCACCAGCGCCCGCACGCCCGCGGTGTCCACGGCGGTGACGCGCGTCATGTCGAGGCCGAGCAGCCGTGGGCACAGCGCCAACTGCTCCCTGACGGCACCGCACAGGCGATCGGCACGGTCTCCCGTGAGCGCGCCGCTCACCGTCAGCACCCGCACGTGCGGGCCGTACCGGTCGACCCGCAGTTCCAGGCCGTTCCGAGACGCACTGCCGGCCCGTTCGCCGCAGTTCCGGCGACTCTTCCCACGTCGTCGAGGCATGAGTCGGCATCCCATTCGTCCGGTGTGGGGCGGGACTACCCGGCCCGCGAGGCTCTACGCCGCTTCGCGCACCTGCGACCGGTCGCGGAGCAGCCGGCGGAGCACGACCGCCAGCACCGCGCCGTAGACGACGTGGCCGCCGACCAGCGCCAGCTGGCGGCCCGCGTCGTCGCGCCCGGGTGGCGCCAGGATGCCCGCCGCCGGCACCCAGCCGGCATAGCTGATCAACCACAGCAGAAGGGCGTACCCGACGCCCAGCTGCGTACCCGCTCTGCCGCTGCGGTGGGTGAGCAGGCCGAACAGCCCGCCGAACGAGGTGCCGTAGCCGAAGTGGGCGAGCAGGGCGAGCGCGTCCTCGCCGCCGACCGGCCGTTGCGGGTCCCCGGTCAGCAGGGTGCGCACGATCAGCTCGGGAGGCTGTCGCCGGAACGCCGTGACGCGCCGCCCCGCCTCCATCACCACGCTCATCGCACCGGTCGCGATCGCGCCGGCGACGGCACCCCGGGCGCCCGCCGCCGTCCTGCCCGTCCTGTGGCCCACGCGGCCGGGGTAGCCGCAACCACCTCGTTTACTCGCACCCCTCCGCTCACAGCCGGACCGGGCCGAGGTCCCGGGCGAGCGCGACGAAGCGCTCCGCCACGGGCGACGGCGGCCGGTCCGGCACCGCCATGGCCAGCTCGATCGGTGGGCCGGCGGGGACCAGCCGCGCGAACGTCACGTCGTGCGGCCCGCGCCCGCCGACCGATGCCGGTACGACGGCGACGCCGTACCCGGCCGCGACCAGGCCGACCACGGTGTCCATGTCGACGGCCTCCTGCGCGACCCGCGGCTCGAAGCCTGCTGCCCGGCAGCGCGCCGTGACCGCCTCGTGCAGCCCTGCCCCGAGACGGCGCGGGTTGCGGACGAACGGGTCGTCGCGCAACGCCGAGAGCCGGACCGCCGACCGCCCGGCGAGCCGGTGGCCCGGCGGCAGCACCGCCACCAGCTCCTCCACGGCGACCGTGATCAGCTCGAGCTCCCGGGCCCCCGGATCGGGCAGCGGCGGCCGCAGGAACCCGACGTCGAGGGTGCCTGCACGCAGCCGATCCACCTGCTGGGCCGTGGTGAGCTCGGCGAAGTTCACGGTGACCGCGGGGAACCGCTCCCGGAACGTCCGCAACAGGCGCGGCAGCGGCGCGCTCAGCGCCGACCCGACCGTGCCGACGGCGAGCGTCCCGTGTTCCCCGCGCCCCGCCGCGCGGGCCCGCTCCGCCGCCGCGTCGAGCCGCTCCAGCGCCGCGCGCGCGTCCGCGACGAACGCGGCACCGGCCGAGGTCGGCGCGACGTTGCGGCTGTCCCGGTCGAACAGCCGCACCCCGAGATCGCGTTCCAGTGCCGCCACCTGCTGGCTGATCTGCGACTGCGCGATCCCCAGCGAGGCGGCGGCGCGGCCGAAGTGCAGGTGTTCCGCCACCGCCGCCGCGGCCCGCAACCACCGGATCTCCATCATCAGAGTTTACTAATCGATCGGTCGGGATTCATCATCCGAGAGGCATCGGTCCGCACGGCGCGACACGGTGGGTGGGTACGTGTCCCCCGACATCGAGGAGTTCCATGCGCACCGCCGTCGTCACCGGAGCAGGTACCGGGATCGGCCGCGCCGTCGCCGTCGCGCTGCACGCGCACGGCCACCACGTCGTCGTCACCGGGCGGCGCCCGGAGCCGTTGGAGAAGCTCGTCGCGGAGCTGGGCGGCCGCGCCGTCGCCGTCCCGTTCGACGCGTCCGACCCCGCCGCCGTCGACGCCGCGCGCGACCGGCTGCCCGACCACGTCGACGTCCTGGTGAACAACGCGGGCGGAAACACCGACTTCGACCGCGATGCCCCCGCCGGCCTCGCCGCGGTCGCCGCGGCGTGGCGGGCGAACCTGGACGCGAACCTGCTGTCCGCGGTGCTCGTCACCACCGCGCTGCGGGACCGGCTGCGGCCCGGCGGCGCGGTCGTGCACATCGGATCGATCGCCGCGGACAAGGGCGCGGGGGCCTACGGCGCCGCGAAGGCGGGCCTCGCGTCCTGGACGGTCGACCTGGCGCACCAGCTCGGGCCGGACGGCGTGACCGTCAACACCGTGGCGCCGGGGTACGTCGCGGACACGGAGTTCTTCCGGGACCGCCTCACGGACGAGCGCCGCTCGGCCCTGATCCGGGCCGCCGCCACCCGGCGTCCCAGCACCCCGGAGGACATCGCCGCGACGGTCACGTTCCTCGCGTCGCCCGGTGCCCGGCAGATCACCGGCCAGTGCGTCGCCGTCAACGGCGGCGAGCGCACCACCCGCTGACCTGGTCCGTGGCGCGGAGACCCGAGTCAGGCGCCGGCCTCCAGGCCGAGCAGGGTGCGCTTGGCCTCCGGCCCACCCGAGTAGCCGCCCATGCGCCCGTCGGAGCGCACCACCCGATGGCACGGGACGACGATGGGGATGGGGTTGGTCGCGCATGCGCTGCCGACCGCGCGCACCGCCCTCGGGTTGCCGGCCAGCGCCGCGACGGCGGAGTAGGTGACGGTCTGGCCGTAGCCGATGTCCGGGAGCCGATGCAGCACGACGGCGCGGAACCCCGCCGACAGGCGCCAGTCCAGCGCCACGTCGAACCGGCGGCGGGCGCCGGTGAAGTACTCGTCCAGCTCCCGGGCCGTCTCGTCGAGCCGGTCCGGGGCGTGCAGGACGCGGGGGCTGATCCGGTCCGCCAGGTTCTGCAGGACCACGTCGTGGCCCTCGCTGGCGTAGGCGAGCCGGACGAGCCCGCGCGCGGTCGCGGCGAGCAGGAGCGCGCCGACCGGGCTGTCCACGGTGCGGTAGGCGACATCGAGGGTCCCGGCGGCCTCCGCGGCGGCGGCGAGGCGAGCGTGCAGCCGGGACAGGTCGTCGGGGTCGACGGAGTAGGCGCGAGCCAGGCGGTCGGGCGCATCATCGTCCGTTCGCATCGGCAGTCCCCTTTCCGGCGGTCGGACGCGGGTAGGTGCGGCGGAGGGCGGCGATGCCGTCGGCGGCGGCCCGCCGGGCCGCATCGGTGCGGCCGCTCGAGATCGCCGCGACGTCGGCATGCGGCAGGCCCGCCAGGTGGTGGTAGGCGACGGCGAGCCGCTGCTTGTCCGGCAGCCGTGCCACCGCCGCGACGAGGTCCGGGTCGGGCCCGTCCGGCCGTGGTGGAGCCGGCGCGTCGGGAACCCGCGCGGTCGGCACCGCCCGGCGGGCCGCGGCCCGGCCCACGTCGATCGCCTTCCGGTGGGCGATCGTGACCAGCCACGCCTCGACGTTCGCGTCATCGGCGAGGTCCGGGTAGGCCCTCATCGCCGACAGGAACGTCTCGGACCAGGCGTCGTCGGCGTCCACCGGGCCGAGGACGGCCCGGCAGACGCGCAGCACGGTCGCCCCGTGGGTCGCGACCACGGTCTCGAACGGCTGCTTGTTCGTCACGTACGTAGACGCTCCGCCCGGTCGGTTCGTGAGGTCGCACCGGGGCGGTTCACCAGCCGAGGTCCTGGATCGGGATCAGGGCAGGCTGCGCGGCGTGTTCGAGCTCCAGCAGGTGCCGCTTGCGCGCGACGCCGCCGGCGTACCCGGTCAGCTTCCCGTCCCGGCCCACGACCCGGTGGCACGGGACGAGGACGCACAGCGGGTTCCGGCCCACCGCGGCGCCGACGTCCTGTGCGCTCGCCTCGCCACCGAGTCGGGCGGCCAGGCCTCCGTACGTCACGGTGCGCCCGTACGGCACCTGCCTGACGAGATCCCACACCCGGTGCTGGAACTCGGTGCCGACCGGCGCCAACGGCAGCTCGAACTCGCGACGCTCCCCGGCGAGGTACTCGCCGAGCTGGCCGACGGCCTCGTCGAACCCCTCGCTGCGGCGGGGGCCGAACGCCTCCGGGTCCGGCGCGTACCAGTGGTGCGGGAAGTACAGCCCACACAGCCCGTCCGCGTTCCGGACGAGGGTCAGCTGCCCGAGAGCCGTCGGCACGACCGTGTGCCAGTGCACCGAGGCGTTGGTGTCGGTCCGCATGTGCGCTCCTCCTCCGTGGTGGTCCCGTACCGAAGACGCGCCACGGACCAAGAACGTGAGCAGGAGCCCGACCGATCACGGGCGCGGGCCGACCACGGCGTCGTGCTCCTCGTGCGCCCGCCGCAGGAGCGCCATCAGCTGCTCCTCCGCGCGGATCCGCGCCCGGTACTTCTCCGGGAGCCTGCGCAGCTGGGCCTCCTCGGCGAGCAGCCTGCGGAAGACGTCCGCGCGCACCGCGGGATCGATCTCGCACGTCAGGTACTCGGTGGCGTGCCGCCTCGCCGCCGATACCAGGTTGACGGCCCGGCCCTTCGGGCTGACCAGCGAGCCGATCACGGTGACGACCAGGACACCGATGATGACGACGAGCGAGACGCCGGTGCTGATCTCGATGACGGCCACCCGCTGCCCGTTGTTGACGAACGGGACGTTGTTCTCGTGCAGCGCGTGCAGGATCAGCTTCACGCCGATGAAGGCCAGGATGGCGGCCAGGCCGTAGGAGAGGTAGACGAGCCGGTCGAGCAGCCCGTCGAGGAGGAAGTAGAGCTGGCGCAGCCCGAGCAGGGAGAACGCCGTGGCCGTGAACACCACGTACACGTTCTGCGTCAAGCCGAAGATCGCGGGGATGGAGTCGAGCGCGAACATGATGTCGGTGCCACCGATGGCCACCATGACCAGCAGCATAGGGGTCATGACGCGCTTGCCGTCCCGGATCGTGAACAGCTTGTCGCCGTCGTAGAACGAGGACGTCCGGAAGAGCGCACGGGCGAACCGGACCATGACGTTGTCCGGTGACCGGTTCTCCGAGTCCCTCGGCCGGAGGATGTTGCCCGCCGTGATCAGCAGCGCCAGCCCGAACAGGTAGAACACCCAGGCGAACGTGTTGATCAGCGCGGCGCCCACGAGGATGAAGCCGGTGCGGGCGATGAGCGAGAACACGATGCCGAACAGCAGCACCTTCTGCTGGTCGGCGCGGGGCACCCGGAAGCTCGTCATGATCACGAGGAAGACGAACAGGTTGTCGACCGAGAGCGCCTTCTCCGTCAGGTAGCCCGCGAAGTACTCCGTTCCCATCGCGGGGCCGCCGAGGACCAGCACGCCGACGCCGAAGAGCACCGCGATCCCGACGTAGACCGCCGACCACACCGCGGCTTCCGAGATCGTCGGGACGTGCGCCTTCCGCACGTGGAAGACGTAGTCGAAGGCGAGCAGGCCCACGATCCCGGCGATCGTGGCCCACCAGATCAGGGCCGATGTGTCCATCCAGGCTCCCGGTTCGGGCCGACCAGGGGCCCCACCCTACGGGGGACGACGCTCCCGCCCCGCCCGTAGATCGCGGTTCGTCACCCGGTCCGGGAACACGCGGCGCGGCTTGACAATCCTGTCATGACAGGATGAACTCTCGCGGTGCCCACTGTGACGCGCACGACAGTCCGGAGTGTCTCGCTCGGCGTCCTCGCCGTCGCTGCCGTCGTCGCCCTCGGGGCAGGGCTGCTGGTCGGGCGGGCCGCGGCCGGCGGGCCGTCCGATCCCGCGGCGGCGGCCGGGCAGGCGCCCGTCGCGGGCAGCCGGATCGACGTGATCGTCAAGGCCACCGACTCGGAGTTCTGGCAGTCGATGATGGCCGGCTCCGAGAAGGCGGGCGCCGACCTCGGCGTGCAGCTGGGGCTGTTCGGCCCGACCTCGGAGACGGACATCGCCCAGCAGGTCAGCCTCGTGGAGAACTCCATCTCCCGCGGTGCGGAGGCGATCGTGCTCGCGTCCAACTCCTCGACGGCGCTGGACGACGTGGTCAACCGGGCCCGCGCCGCGGGAATCAGGGTGATCACGGTCGACAACGCGATCGGCGCACAGTCCGAGGGCTTCATCGGCACCGACAACGTCAAGGCCGGTCAGCAGGCGGGCCAGCGGATGTGCGACCTGCTCACGCGGCAGGGCAACCCGGCGGGCAAGGTGCTGCACGAGTCGGCGGTGTCGGGTGTGCAGGTGCTGATCGACCGGTTCGAGGGTTTCCGCTCCGGCCTCGCGGCCGGGTGCCCGGACGCGCAGATCATCCAGACGCTCGTGAACGGCAACGACCTCAACACCGCGGTCGGGCAGGTCAACGATGCGCTGACCCGCACCCCGGACCTCGCCGGGATCTTCGCCGACAACAACACCTCCGGCACCGGCACGGCCCGCGCGGTCGGGGGCTCCGGACGGGCGGACGCTCTCGCGGTGGTGGCGTTCGACTCCGACCCCGCCGAGGTCGAGGCCGTGCGCAGCGGGGCGATCGACGCGATCCTCGTGCAGAACCCGTTCTTCTTCGGCTACCAGGGCGTGGTCGAGGCCGCGATGGCGCTGCAGGGCTCCACTCCCCCGGTGAACCTCGACCCGGGGGCGGTGCTGGTCGACGCGTCGAACGTGGGCGATCCGGCGCTCGCCGCCCTCCTCGACCCGCCGACGACCACGGGCTGACCGGTGTCCCCCGTCGTCTCCCTCACGAGCGTCCGCAAGACCTACGGCCCCGTCGTCGCGCTCGACGGCGTCGACCTGGAGGTGCTGCCCGGCGAGGTGCACTGCCTGGCGGGCGAGAACGGCGCCGGCAAATCCACGCTGATCAAGGTGCTCACCGGGGCCGTCGCCCGCGACGGCGGTGGCTACGCGGTGCACGGCCGGGACATGGGCCCGCGCCCGACCCCCGCCCAGGTGCGGGGGGCCGGCGTGGGCGTCGTGTACCAGGAGCTGTCGCTGCTGCCCGAGCTCAGCGTCATGGACAACCTGTTGATGGGCCGGCTGCCGCACCGGTTCGGAGTGGTGTCCCTGGGCCGCCAGCGCGCCGCGGCCCGGGAGCTGCTCGACCGCGTCGGGCTCCGGGCCGTGCCGCTCGACGCCGCGGTCGGCGGCCTCGGCACGGCCACGCGACAGCTCGTGGAGATCGCCCGCGTCGTCGGGTCCGGCACCGACCTCGTGGTCCTCGACGAGCCGACCACCGCGCTGTCCGAGCGGGAGGCGGCGGCGCTCACCGACCTCGTCCGCGGCCTGCGTGACGCGGGCACCGCCGTGCTCTACGTGACCCACCGGCTCGAGGAGATGTTCGCGATCGGCGACCGGGTCACGGTGCTGCGCGACGGCCGGCACGTCACCACCCGACCGCTCGAGGGTCTCGACGAGCCCGGCCTGATCGCCGCGATGGTGGGCCGCGAGATCACCCAGCTCTACCCCGGCACCCGCCGCGAACCCGGCCCGGTCCGGCTCGAGGTGCGCGGCCTGCACCCGGTCGGCTTCCCGGCGCCCGTCGACCTCGCCGTGCGGCAGCGCGAGATCGTCGGGCTCGCCGGCCTGCTCGGCGCGGGACGCTCCGAGCTCCTGCACGCCCTGTTCGGCGCAGCCCCGGTGCAGGCGGGCTCCGTCCTCGTCGACGGCGCCGCGGTGCCGCTGCGCTCGCCGCGCACGTCGATGCGGCACGGGATCGGGCTGCTCACCGAGGACCGCACGGAGTCCGGGCTGCTGCCGGAGCTGTCGATCCGCGAGAACGTCACCCTCCCGACGCTCCCCCGCGCCGCCCGCGCCGGCGTGATCAGCTCCCGGGCGCAGCAGTCGCGGGCCGAGACCGCGGTGGCCGGCCTGCGCCTGCGACACGGCGGCTGGGACGACCCGATCACGTCGCTGTCGGGCGGCAACCAGCAGAAGGCGCTGCTCGGCCGGTGGCTCGGCACCGGGGCGAAGGTGCTCCTGCTCGACGAGCCGACCAAGGGCGTCGACGTCGGCGCCAAGTCCGATCTCTACCGGATCATCGCCGACTTCGCCGAGCAGGGCCTCGCGGTCGTGGTCGTGTCGTCCTACCTCCCCGAGCTGATCGGCCTCTGCGACCGGATCGTGGTGCTCCGCGAGCGGACCGTCGCCGGGGAGCTCGCCGCGGCCGACGCCACCGAACACCGGATCCTCGAGCTCGCCAGCCCCCGCCGTGAGGAGACCCCTCAGTGACCCAGCCGCGCACGCTCACCCTCGCCGGACCGAAGCCTGCGCCGCCGCACGTCCTCACCCTCGGCGACCTGCTCGGCCGCGGCGTCAGCGGCCTCCCCGTCCTGGTGCTGCTCGCGCTCGCGCTCGCGCTGGCCACGGACACGTTCCTGACGGGAACCAACCTGGACAACCTCGGCCGGCAGGTGTCGATCTTCGCGATCATCGCGATCGGCCAGCTGCTGGTGATCCTCACCGCCGGGATCGACCTGTCCGTCGGCTCCGTGGTCGGCCTGTCCGGGGTGATCGCGGCCACCGTCGTGTTCGAGGCGACGGCGGGCGGCCAGGTCGTGCTCGCGGTGCTGCTCGCGCTGCTGGCGGGGGCGGTGGTCGGCGCCGTCAACGGCCTGCTCGTGGCGGTGCTGAAGATGCCGGCGTTCATCGTGACGCTCGCCGGCCTCGGGATCGCCCGCGGCGCGACGCTGCTCATCACCGGCGGGCGTACCGTCCAGCCGCTCCCGCCTGCGTTCCAGGCCATCGCGGGCGGCACCACGCTGGGGATCGCCAACCTGATCTGGATCATGCTGATCGTGGCGGCCGCCGTCGCGTTCGCCCTGCGCCGCACGGTCTGGGGCCGCTACGTCTACGCCGTCGGCTCGAACGCGGAGTCGGCGCGGCTGTCCGGGGTGCCGGTGCGGCCGGTGCTCGTCAGCGTCTACGCGATCTCCGGGCTGCTCGCCGGGCTCGGCGGCGTCCTGCTCGCGTCCCGCCTCGGCAACGGGGTCCCGACCTCGGGCACCGGCTACGAGCTGCAGGCCATCGCCGCGTGCGTGATCGGTGGGGCCAGCCTGTTCGGCGCCCGGGGCACGGCGATCGGCGCGCTGCTGGGGGCCGTCATCGTCGGGTTGCTCAACAACGGCGGCACGCTGCTCGGCATCGACCCGTTCTGGCTGCAGATCGCCATCGGCGTGCTCATCCTCGTCGCCGTGGGGCTGGACCAGCTGAACGCCCGCCGCGCAGCTGAGGCCTGACCGAGACGAGCACCTTGACCTGCCGGGGATCGGCCGACGCGGCGAACGCCTCGGCGGCCCGCTCGAGCGGGAAGACGGCCGTGACGAGGTCGTCGGCCGCCACGACTCCCGTGGAGAGCAGCGCGATCGCACGCTCGACGTCCTCGCGCACGTACATGAGGCTGCCGACCACGGTGATCTCGCGGTCCTGCACGAGGTGCAGCGGGATCGACGTCGGGCCGGCGGCGATCCCGACGACCACCACGGTGCCACCCTTGTCGACCAGCTCGACCGCCTGCGCCATCGAGCTCGCGGAGGACACGCAGTCGAACACGACGTCGGCACCCCGCAGCACCGCGGCCGCCCGCTCCACCAGGTCCGGGGCGTCGGCGCGCAGCGCCTCGTCGGCGCCGAGCCGCCGGGCCCGCTCCAGCTTCTCCCCCAGCACGTCCGTGACGACCACGACCTCCGCGCCCGCGGCGCGGGCGGCCACCAGCACGAGCAGCCCGATGGGGCCGGCGCCCAGCACGGCCACCCGGCTGCCCGCGCGGACGCCCGCCGTGCGCACGGCGTGCACGGGCGTGGCGAGCGGCTCCACGAGGGCGGCGAGCTCGTCGGACATGCCCGCGGGCACGGCGTGCAGCCGGTCGCGGTCCACCACGAACGCGTCGGCCATCCCGCCCGGGGTCTGGCAGCCGAAGACGGCCAGCTCGCGGCAGATGTTGTAGCGGCCGGCGCGGCACTGGCGGCACGTGCCGCAGGCGAGGTTGGGCTCGAGCACGACGCGGTCGCCCGGGGCGAGATCGGACACGCCCTCCCCCACCCGCTCGACGACCCCGACCACCTCGTGGCCGGGCCGGTAGGGCCGGTCGATGAACGGGTGGTGACCGGCGGCGGCGTGGACGTCCGTCCCGCAGATCCCGACCAGCCGGCTCGCCACCAGCACCTGCCCGGGCCCGGGTGGCCCGGGCCGGGGCACCTCGTCGACCCGGATGTCCTCGGCCGAGCCGACGACGACCTGCCGCATCAGAAGACGCTCGTCGGGTCGTAGTACTCCGAGACGTTCTCGCAGCCGATGCCCGCGGCCTTGGTCAGCGAGGTCTTCTGGACCGAGGCCGGGTCGGTCTGGCCGGTGGCGACGCCCACGGCGATGTCGAACACCTGCTCGGCCGCGAGGCTCGGGGAGTTCAGGCCGGTCGAGACGTACTGCCCGGTGCAGCCGCCGTTCGCGATCTCGGCGAGCGCCTCCTTCTGCCCGTCGGCCGCGGCGGCGACGAGGACGGTGCCGTTGCCCTGGTTCCGCAGGACGCTGAGCGCGCCGAGCGCCATCGAGTCGTTCAGGCCGAGCACGAGGTCGGTCTCGGGGTGGGCGGCCAGCATCGACTCGGTGGCCGGGATCGCCTCCTCCTGGGTGTACGTGGCGGTGGCGGAGGCGACGACCTCGGGGGTCACGCCGCCCTCGGTGAGTCCGGCGAGGAAGCCCTCCTGCCGGGCCGGGCCGACGATCTCGTCGTTGGGCCCGCCGTTGAGGATGGCCACCTGGATGGTCTTCCCGGAGCCGATGCGCTTGGCGGTGATCTGGCCGGACAGCCGCCCGATCTCGTGGTTGTCCGACTGCACGGCGGTGAGCCCGATGTCCGGGATCGAGGTGTCGACGAACAGCACGGGCACCTCGCCCGCGGCCTGCTCGAGCTGGGTGCGCTGCGTCTCCGGGCTGATCGCGTTGACGACGAGCGCGTCGACGCCCTGGGCGAGCATCGCCTGCACCTGGTTGAGCTGGGTGACCGGGTCCCCGCCCGCGTTCTGGAACAGCAGGTGGAAGCCCTCGTCCTTGGCGCGCTGCTGCGCCATCGCCTCCATCGCGGCGTAGTAGGGGGCGTCCATCTGGCGCTGGGCGAAACCGATCGTCACCTCGGTGACGGGCTTGGCCTCCTGCTTCCGGGTGGGCTCCGAACTCGATCCGACGGTGCCACAGGCCGACAGCAGCGCGAGGGACGCGGCCGCCGCGACGGCGAGGAGGCGGGGGGTGCGCATGGGTGTCTCCGGTTTCTCGGGGGATGACGGGGTGGTCAGCGACCGCGCCGGGCGGGGGAACGGCCGATGGTGGCCAGCGCCACCGCGAGCAGGATCAGGGCGCCGCGGAAGGCGTCCTGGAGGAACGTCGAGACGTTGAGCAGGACGAGCAGGTTCGTGATGACGCCGAAGATCGCGGTGCCGACGACGGCGCCGAACACCCGGCCCTGCCCGCCGGACAGGCGGGCTCCGCCGATGACGACGGCGGCGATCGCGTCCAGCTCGAAGAGGGTGCCCGCGGTGGGCGTGCCCGCCCCGACCCGGGACGCCAGCAGGAACCCGCCGAGCCCGACCAGCAGCCCGGCGATGACGTAGACGGCGAGCAGCGTGCCGCGCACCGGCACCCCGGAGGCGTGCGCGGCCTCCGGCGTGCTCCCGACCGCGTACACGCGGCGGCCGAACACGGTGCGGCGCAGCAGGAACGCCATGCCGAGCGCGACCGCGACCCAGATGACGCCGAGCACCGGCACGCCCAGCACGGTGGCGGTGCCGACGAGCGTGAACGCCGGGTCTGCCGGGCGGACCGGCACGCCCTCGGTGTAGGCGTAGACGAGGCCGCGGGCCAGCGCGAGCATGCCGAGCGTCACGATGAACGGCTCCAGGCCGCGGAACGCGACCAGGAACCCGTTGACGGCCCCGAGAAGGGCCCCGGTCCCGAGGGCCACCAGCACCGCCAGGCCGGTCGACGCGCCGCCGAACAGGCCGGCGGACAGCACGCACGCGAGCCCCAGCACCGAACCGACGCTGATGTCGATGCCGCCGGACACCACGACGATGAACTGCGCCAGCGCCACGATGCCGATCACCGACATCTGCAGCACGAGGTTCTCGAGGTTGCGGGTGGACAGGAACGCGTCGGACAGCACCGCCGCGAGCACCACGAGCACGAGCAGGATGAGCAGCGGGTACTGGGTGCGCAGCCACCCGAGGCCGCGCCCGGCCCACGCGGCCGGCTCGGAGGGGGCGGCGCTCACGGTCTTCTCGGTGACGGTCATGCGGCGTCTCCTCCCTGGGCGGCGTCCGATCCCAGTGCGGCGGCCCCTCCCAGTGCGGCGCGCATGAGGTCCTCGGTCGAGGCCTCGGCGGCGTCGAACTCGGCGACCAGCCGGCCGTCGCGCAGCACCAGGACGCGGTGGCACAGCAGCAGGGCCTCCTCGGCCTCGCTGGTGACCACGAGGACCGCCCGGTCCTGCTGGGACAGGCCGTGGATGATCTCGTAGATGTTCAGCCGGGCACCGACGTCGATGCCCTTGGTCGGCTCGTCGAGGACGATCACGTCGGGGTCGGCGGCGAGCCACTTCGCGAGGCAGACCTTCTGCTGGTTGCCCCCGGAGAGTGCCCGGGTGGGCGTCTCGGGCCCGCCCTTGACCTGGAACCGCTCGATCAGCTCGGTCACCCGCGACCGCTCGTCCCGGCGGCGCACGACGCCCGCCGTCGCGAGCCGCGGCAGGGTCACCAGGCTGAGGTTCTCGGCGTTGGTGAACTCCCCGACGAACCCCTCGCGGCGCCGGTCCTCGGTGAGGTGCACGACGCCGTGCCGCAGGGCTGCGCCCGGGCTGCGCATCGTCACCGCGCGGCCGCCGACCTCGACGGTGCCGGCCCGCGGCTGCTGCTGGCCGGATACCGAGCGGGCCACCGAGGAGCGCCCGCTGCCGACCAGCCCGTAGATCCCGACGACCTCGCCGCCCCGCACGTCGAACGAGACGTCGGTGGCCGAGCCGGCGTGCAGGCCGCGCACGGCCAGTGCCGGGGCGCGCCCCTCCGCGCGGTGCGCAGGCGGGCGTTCCAGCGCGCGGACCCCCTCGCCGATCATGAGCGCGGTGACCTCGGCGGCGTCGGTCCCGGCGGTGCGCAGGACGTCGACGAGCCGCCCGCCGCGCAGCACGGCGATGCGGTCGGACAGCGCGAAGACCTCGGGCATCCGGTGGGAGACGAACACGACTGCCGTGCCGGCGGCCTTCTCGGCGGCCACCATCTCCTGCACGTCCGCGAAGTGCTCCTCGGTGGTGGAGGCCGTGGTCTCGTCGAGGATCAGCACCTGGTGCGGCGTGACCCGGGCACGCGCGAGCGCGAGCATCTGCCGCTGCCCCGGGGCGAGCGACCCGGCGAGGCGGGTCGGCGCGACGTCGCCGAGGCCGACGTCGCGCAGCGCCTGCCGGGTGGCGTCGTCGTCGCCGCGACGGGCGAGCGACCACGGCCGGATGTCGCGCCCGGAGCGCAACCGGTACAGCCACACGTTCTCGGCAACGGTGAAGTCGTCGACGACCAGCGGCTCCTGGTGCATGAGCAGGATGCCGGCGCGGTCGGCCTCGGCGGGGTCGGCCACCGGCTCGGGGTGCCCCGCGACGCGGATCTCGCCCGCGCTGGGCGGCTCCTGGCCGGCCAGCAGCCGCGCGAAGGTCGACTTGCCCGCTCCGTTGGCGCCGCAGATCGCGAGCACCTCGCCAGCGCGTCCGTCGAGGTCGACGCCGGACAGCGCCTGCACGCCCGGGTAGCTCTTGCCCACCCCGCGCGCGGAGAAAACGACTCTGTTCATCGTGCCCATCGGATCACTTGTAATTACAGGATGTCAAGTGCGCTCAGCTGCCGTCGGCGCTGCCCCGGAACACCGAGAGCGCCTCCTTCATCTCCCGCAGCCGCTCCAGGTGGTCCGGGCCCCTGCGGACAGCCACGGCCGTGGCCAGGACGTCGATGAGGACCAGCCCCGCGAGGCGGCTGACGGTCGGCGTGTAGATGTCGGTGTCCTCGAAGGTGCGCAGGACGATCGCGACGTCGGCGAGGTCGGCGAGCGGACCGGGGCCACCGGTGACGGCGATGACCGAGGCCCCGCCGCGCTTCGCGCGCCCGGTCACCTCCAGCACCGACGTCGTGCGTCCCGTGTTGGAGATCGCGACGAACACCTCGCCCGGCCCGCACATCGCGGCGGCCATGTACTGCTGGTGCAGGTCGACCGGCGCGCTGCAGGGCACACCGAAGAGCACCGCGTGCTGCAGGGCGTCCTGGGCGATGATCCCGGACGCGCCCAGGCCGACGAAGTGCACCGACGTCGCCCGCACGAGCGTGTCGACCGCGGCCGCGACCGCGGCGGTGTCGAGGGAGCGGCGCGTGCGGTCGAGGCTGCTCAGGGTGTGGTCGAAGATCTTGCCCGCCATGGCCTCGACCGGGTCGTCGGGCGCGATGGCGGAGTGCGTCACCGGGATTCCGACCGCGAGCGACTGCGCGAGCCCCAGCCGGAACGCCTGGAACCCGCTGAAGCCCAGACCCGTGCAGAACCGCATCACCGT
This sequence comes from Pseudonocardia adelaidensis, assembly GCF_039543345.1. NCBI lineage: Bacteria > Bacillati > Actinomycetota > Actinomycetes > Pseudonocardiales > Pseudonocardiaceae > Pseudonocardia > Pseudonocardia adelaidensis. The sequence continues at coordinate 26,741 of NZ_BAABJO010000027.1, forward strand.
CGGCTCGCTCACGCCGGCCGCCACGGCGAGCCCGGCCATGCTCAGGTGCACCGCGGCGCCCGGATCGGCGAGCACCGCCGCCGCGACCTTGCGCTCGGAAGGCCGCATGCGGTCCTGCCGGCCGGTGATCAGCTCCAGCACCGAATCGGTGGTCACGTCCGCACCTCCGTGAGCATCGCGAGGAGGTTCTCGACGGCCTGGGCCGTGGCCCGCCGGACGCTCGCGCCGGTGAAGCCGCCGACGTGCGGTGTGGCCACGACCCGCTCGTGGCGCAGCAGCGGGGTGAGCGCGGGGGGCTCGGAGTCGAACGCGTCCACGGCGTAGGCGGCCAGCCGCCCGTCCTCCAGCGCGGCGAGCACGGCGGCGTCGTCGACGAGCGCCGCCCGTGCGGTGTTGACCAGCACCGTTCCCCGGCGGACGCGGGAGAGCCGGTCGGCGTCCAGCAGCGGGCGGCCACCGGGCGGGGTATGCAGGGTGACGACGTCGCAGCCGGCGAGCAGCGCGTCGAGGTCCACGAGCGGAACCGGCGCGGTGTCCGCGTCCAGCACGGGGTCGGTCGCCACGACGTCGGCGCCGAGCGCGCGGAACAACCCGGCGACCCGGCCGCCGATCGCGCCCAGCCCGACCACGCCGACCCGGCACTCGTCGAGCTCCCGGCCCCGATGGCGGTCCCAGCCCCCGGCCCGCAGCGCGGCGGCGGACCACGGGACGTGCCGCAGGCCGGCCAGCGCGAGCGCGATCGCCAGCTCGGCGACCCCCTGCGCGTTCGCCCCCTCCGCCCGGACGACCCGGATCCCGGCCCGGGCCGCGGCCGCGGTGTCGATCGCGTCGGTGCCGCTGCCGTTGCGGCTGATCACGCGCAGGTCGGTGGCCGCGGCGAGCACGCGCGTCCCGATCGGTTCGATGCCGGCGAGCCAGCCGACGCAGCCGGGCACGAGCTCGAGCAGCTCCCGCTCGGTCGGGACCCGCCCGGCGGGGCCCGGCACCAGCGCGAACCCGGCGGCGCGCAGCGGCCCGAGCTCCGCGACGGTGTCCAGCCCGGCCGCGGTGAGCGAGCGCGGGGTCACCAGGACGGGACGGGTCATCGGCGGGCCTCCGCCGCCAGGCGGCCCAGCTCCTCGAAGCGGGGGCCCGCGGTGGGGATCTCGACGTCGAAGACCTCGGCGATCACCCGCGTCCAGCCGTGCAGGAAGTACTCCCAGCCGTCGTGCACGCGCGCGCCCGCGGTCCGGGCCTGGTCGAGGAACACCAGCTCACCCCGGTAGTTGAGGTCCCATGCGACGGCCTCCTCGGGGAACCGGGCCGCGTCGGTGAGCGGCGAGCCGGGCGCGTCCTTGCCCAGGCCGGTCGCGTTCACCACGAGCGCTCGCGGACCCAGCCCGGCGAGCACGGCGTCGTTGCCGGCGGCGCCGTCGACCGGCAGGCACTCGACGGGGACGTCGGTACCCAGCTCGTCGTGCACGCGGCGCAGGGCGGCGAGCCGGTCGCGGTCCGGGTCGGTCACGACGATCCGCCGCGGCCGGTCCGCCCCGCGCTCCGGGCGCGTGAGGTACCAGCAGACCGCGATGGCGGAGCCACCGGCGCCCATGACGAACGCGTCGGCCGGGGCGGCGGCCCAGGTGCCGGGCGGGGTGATGGCGTCCAGCGCCAGCCCGGCCGTGATCGGGTCCTTCGCGGACGCCACGAGCGCGCCGTCCGGCTTGGCCAGGCAGCTCACCTCGCCCATCAGCCGGGCGAGCGGGTCGACCTCGGCGAACAGGTCGGCGCACGCGGCGTAGAGATCGATCTTGTGGGTGGTGACGAGGGCGCCGGTGCTCTGCGGGTCGGCGGCCAGGAACTCCACGACCCGCCGGTAGTCCGCGCGGGGCGCGTGCAGCGGCAGGTCCACCCCGACCAGCGGCACGTCACCCAGCCCGAGCGCCCGCGCCCAGCGCGGGAACACCGTGCGGATGGACGAGCGCCCGGTCGTGACGCCGATGAAGTAGAGCGTGGGACGCTCGGCCGGGCGCGGCAGCTCGACGGTCACGCCGCACCGGGCCGCAGCGCGGCGGCGGCGCGGGCGCGCTCGGCGATCGCGTCCCAGCGGCCCGCGGCGATGTCGGCCCGCGGGGCGACCCACGTGCCGCCCACGGCGAACACGTTCGGCAGGCCCAGGTACTCCGCCGCGTTCTCCGGCCGCACCCCGCCGGTGGGCATGAACCGCGCCCCGGTCCACCCGAACGGCCCGTCCAGCGCCTTCAACGTGGCGATCCCGCCGTAGGCGCCCGCCGGGAAGAACTTGATGTGCTTCGCCCCCGCCTCCAGGCACGCGCCCACCTCGCTCGGCGTGACCGCGCCGGGCACGAACGGCAGGCCCGCCTCCCGGGCCGCGGCCAGGCAGGCGCCCGACCGGCCCGGGGAGACCCCGAACCGCGCGCCCGCCTCGGCGGCGGAGACGACCATGTCCGGCAGCACCAGGGTGCCCGCGCCGAGCAGGAAGTCGGGCAGCTCGGCCGCGATCGCGGCCACCGCGTCGCGCGCCGCCGGGGTCCGGAACGTGACCTCGACGACCGGGAGGCCCGCCTCGGCGAGGGTGCGGGCCAGCGGAACCGCCGTGGCCGCGTCGTCGATCTCGACGACGGGCACGACGGCGAGCGCCTCGACGGCGGTGAGGATGTCGGACTCGAGCGCCATCAGGCCGCTTCCTTCCGGTAGCCGGTGTGGTCGGGGTTGGGACGGGTGGTCCAGCCGCCCGCGCCGTCGTCGACGACGAGCCGCGCCATCCCGCCCGCCTCGGCGATGAGCGCGTAGTCCTGGCCGGCGTCGGCCGGGTAGCAGAACAGCGTGACGAACGGCTCGTCGCCGGTGTTCACGCTGCGGTGCACCCAGTGGCCCGGCACGTGCACCGCCGCGCCGGGTTCGAGGGCGACCGCGCGGCTGCGCCCGTCGAGCGCCTCCATCAGCAGCACGCCGCGCCCGGAGAGGCAGTGGTAGAGCTCGGCGCGGTCGGCACGGGCGTGCAGGTGCCCCCGCGTGACGGCGAACTCGTCCCCGTACCGACCCGGCAGCAGCGTGCTGGTGCCGATGATCAGTGCGCCGGGGCCGTCGCCGCTGCGGTGCTCCTCCACCCGGTAGACGACGTGGTCGGCGCCGTGCCCGGCCACGGCGGCGGCGAACGCGCGCTCGTCGCGGTACACGCCGGACATGTCGCCGAGTCGCTTCTCGTAGCCGCCCGTGCGGCCGTGCATCGCCCCCGAGGGGTCGATCGTCAGGGCACCGGGCTCGGGTACGGGGGACGTCATCGGGTCGCTCTCTTCCATCGCTGTGTAGTCCTACTACACAATCACGCCGTACGGAACCGGGACTCGCCGATCCCTTGCGCGGATTCGGGCCCGTGGGCTAGTACTACTACATGACACGGCCGTGAGGAGAACGACTGATGACCAACCGCTTCGCGGGGCGGCGGATCGCCGTCACCGGGGCAGCAGGCGGGATCGGGCGGGCGATCTGCGAGAGCCTCGCCGGCCAGGAGGCCACCGTGTACGGGCTCGACCTGACGGGCCTCGACGCCCTCCCGGCCGGCGTCACGGGCCTGGAGACCGACCTGACGTCCGAGGAGTCGGTCGTCGCCGCGGTGCGCGCGCTCTACGCCGGCGACGATCGCCCGGTCGACCTGGTCACCAGCGCCGGGATCGTCGAGGACGACGTCGCCGCCGAGGAGATGCCGATGGCGGAGTTCGACCGGATCATGGCCGTGAACCTGCGCGGGGTGTTCCTCACCTGCCGCGAGTTCGGCCGCGAGCTGCTCGCCCGCGGCGGCGGCGCGATCGTCAACATCGCCTCGATGTCCGGCAACGCGATCGTCAACCACCCGCAGCGCCAGAGCGTCTACAACACCTCGAAGGCGGGGGTCAGCGCGCTCACCCGCTCGCTCGCCGTCGAGTGGGGCCCGCGCGGGGTGCGGATCAACACGGTCTCCCCCGGCTACGTCGACACGCCGCTCAACGCCCTCAAGACGCACATGCACCCGCAGTGGACGCGCGAGACCGTGCTCGGCCGGTTCGCGCAGCCCGCCGAGATCGCGAAGGCCGTGGAGTACTTCCTCAGCGAGGAGTCGGCCTTCTGCTGCGGCGCCGAGCTGCTCATCGACGGCGGGTTCTCCCTCCGATGAGCGGGTTCATCCTCTCCCACGACCTGGGCACCACCGGCGACAAGGCCACGCTGGTGGACGCCGAGGGCCGGGTCGTCGCCGCGGTCACCACGGCCTACGACACCGACTTCGGTCCCCGCGGCAAGGCCGAGCAGGACGCCGAGGCGTGGTGGCGGGCGGTCGGCACCGCCACCCGCGGACTGTTCGACCGGGTGCCGGACGCCCGCGACAACGTCGCCGCCGTGAGCTTCTCCGGCCAGATGATGGGCGCGGTGCTGCTCGACGCCGCGGGCGACCCGGTCCGCCCGGCGATCATCTGGGCCGACACCCGCTCCACCAGCCAGACCGACCGGCTGCTCGAGCGCGTCGGCATGGAGACCGGGTACCGGATCACCGGCCACCGGCTCAACCCGACGTACTCGCTGACGAAGGTCATGTGGGTGCGCGACACCGAGCCCGCCGCGTTCGCCCGCGTCCGGCACGTCGTGAACGCCAAGGACTTCGTGGTGCACCGGCTCACGGGCGCGCTCGTCACCGACCCGTCGGACGCGAGCAGCACGAACGCCTACGACCAGTCCGCCGGCACCTGGTCGGCGGAGCTGATCGACGCCGCCGGCCTGGATGCGGCGCTCTTCCCCGAGGTCGTGCCGTCCACCACGGTCGTGGGGCACGTGACCGCGGACGCCGCGGCGGCCACCGGGCTGCGCGCGGGAACCCCGGTCGTGCTGGGCGGCGGGGACGGACCGATGGCGGCGCTCGGCGCCGGCATCGTCGACGCGTCCTCCGGCGCCTACACCTACCTCGGATCGTCGTCGTGGGTCTCGCTCGCCGCCGACGCGCCGCTGCACGACCCGCAGATGCGCTCGATGACGTTCAACCACGTCATCCCCGGCCGGTACGTGCCGACGGCCACGATGCAGGCCGGCGGTGCGTCGCTGCAGTGGATCATGGACGTGGTGGCGCCCGGCGAGGAGGCGCGCTACGAACGGCTGCTCGCCGCCGCCGATGGCGTGACCGCGGCCGAGGACGGGCTGTACTTCCTGCCGCACCTGCTCGGCGAGCGCTCCCCGTACTGGAACCCGCGGGCCCGCGCGGTGTTCGCCGGGCTCGCCCGCCACCACGGGCCCGAGCACATGGCGCGCGCCGTGGTCGAGGGGGTGGCGTTCAACCTCTACACCGGCCTGCTGGCGTTCGTGGAGAACGGCGCCACCATCGAGCGGATGGACGCCATCGGCGGCGCCGCGAACGCCGCCCCGCTGCTGCGGATCTTCGCCGACGTGTGGGGCGTTCCGGTGCGCAGGCGCACGCTGGTGGACGAGGCGACCGCGCTGGGCGCGGCCGTCGTCGGCGGTGTCGGCGTCGGGCTCTACGCCGACTTCTCGGTCGCCCGGCGGATGTCGGAGCAGGCCGCGCCCTGCGAGCCGGACCCGGCGGCGCACGGGCGCTACCGCCGCGAGCACGCGGTGTTCCTCGACGCCTACCGCCGGCTGGAGCCGTGGTTCGAGAGCCTGTGATCAGAACCGTTCTCGGGGACCTCGCCCCGGACGAGCTGGGCCGCTGCGACTACCACGAGCACCTCTTCCAGGTCTCGCCGCTGCTGCCCGGCGACGAGCTGGACGACGAGGCCGCGAGCGGCGCCGAGGCCGCCACGCTGCGGGCGGCCGGGATCGCCGCGATGGTCGAGGCCACCCCCACGGGCCTGGGCCGCGACCCGGCGGCAGTGGCACGCATCAGCGCGGCCACCGGCCTGCGCGTCGTGCACACCACCGGCGCGCACCGCAGCGAGCACTACCCGAGTGGGCACTGGCTGCCCGAGTGCTCGGAGGCCGACCTCGCCGCCCGCTTCACCGCCGACGTCCGCGACGCGCTGCCCGCCGTCGACGGCCCCGGCCGCGGCGCTCCCGCCGCCGGGCCGGCCGGCGCGCCCGTGCGGGCCGGGCTGGTCAAGGCGGGCGTGGGCTACTGGCGCATCGACCCCTTCGAGCGGCGCGTGCTGGCCGCGGCCGCCGCGACGGCCGCCGCCACCGGCGTCGCGGCGATGGTGCACCTCGAGCACGGGTCGGCGGCGCACGAGGTGCTCGCCGCGCTCGCCGCCGACGGGCTGGCCGCCGACCGCGTGGTGCTCGCCCACGCCGACCGCAACCTCGACCCCGGCCTGCACACCGACCTCGCCGCCGCGGGCGCCTACCTCGGCTACGACGGCATGGCCCGCCACCGCGAGGCCCCGGACTCGGCGATCCTGGACTGCCTGGAACGGGTGATCGCCGCGGGCGGCGCGGACCGGCTCCTGCTCGGCGGGGACGTCGCGCGCCGCACCCGCTACCGCGCCTACGGCGGCCTCCCCGGCCTGGACTACCTGCCCCGCCGCTTCCTGCCCCGCCTGGCGGAGCGCCTGGGCGACGAGGCCCTCCACCGGGTGCTGGTGACGAACCCAGCGCGGGCCCTCACCCTCCGCCCCTGAACGCCAGCATGGTGGCTTTGCTGGCATAACACGGCAGCAAAGCCACCATGCTGGCACTCGGGAGGCGGGGGCGCGGGCCTACGTCACGATCATCGAGGGCTTGGCGCGGGCCGTGGGCTCGCGGACCAGGTCGACCTCGAAGCGGCTGCGGTCGCCGCGGTGGTATGCCACGAAGCTCTCGACCGGCCGCTCGTCGGCGTCGAAGCTCAGGCTGCGCAGCACGAGCACGGGCGCGCCGGTGGTGACGCCGAGCGCCCCGGCGAGCGGCTGCGGGGCGGCGCTCGCCTCGACCGACCGCCGCCCGTGGGCCAGCCGCACGCCGTAGGACTCCTCGAGCACGGCGTAGAGCGAGCGGTCGGTGAGGTCCTCGTGTTCCAGGCCGGGCACGAGCGCGTGCGGCAGGTGCGTCACCGTGAGCACCCAGGGCTGGTCCTCGACGAACCGCAGCCGCTCCAGCAACACCACCGGCGCGTCCGGCTCGAGCTGCAGCTCGGCGGCCACCTGGTCGTCGGCCGGGACCACGGCGAGGGTGCGCACCTGGCTGCGCAGGTGCCCGCCGCGGGCGGCGACGTCCTCGAACAGGCCGGTGAGCGACTGGACGAGGCCCTCCGCGGTCTTCGGACGGGCCACGAAGGTGCCCTTGCCCTTGCGCCGCTCGATGACGCCCTCGAACTCCAGCTCCGTGAGGGCCTGCCGCACCACGGTGCGGGAGACGTCGTAGGTCTCGCAGAGCGCGTTGTCGCCCGGGAGCAGGTCGCCGGGTTGCAGGTCCCGGCGCGCGATCTCCTGCACCAGCAGCTGCTTGAGCTGGTGGTAGTAGGGCAGCGCGGACGACCGGTCGATGCGCCCGCGCACGGGCCGCTGCGTCCGCACCGCACCCCCTCCCTTCAGCAATGATGTTCGCTCCGCAAGCTCCGCTCAGGGCCGCACGACGGCCTTCACGCAACTCCGGTCGTGCAACGCGGCCAGCGCGTCGGCGTAGTCGTCGAGGGCGAACGTGTGCGTGATGATGCCGTCGGCGACGACGCGGCCGGTGCGCAGGGCCTGCAGCGCGCGGTCGAAGCTGTACGCCTGGCTGAACGAGCCCTTGATCACCAACTCGCGGCGGAACACCTCGTAGGGGGACACGGTGAGCCGGTCGGCCTCGTCGGTCATCCCGTAGACGAACACGGTGCCACCGTCGCGGGTGAGCGGCATGCACTGCTCGAGCACGCCGACGGCGCCCGTGGCGTCGACGACGACGTCGAACCCCTCCGGGGCGAGCTCCCGCAGCCGGGCGACGGCGGCCTCCGGGTCCGCGCGGTCCATCCGCACCGTCTCGTCGGCGCCGTGCCGGGCGGCGATCTCCAGCTTGCCGGCGGTCGGCGCGGCGACGGTGACCCGGCTCGCGCCCGCGTGGCGCAGCAGCTGCGCGAGCAGCAGCCCGGTGGGACCCGCGCCGAAGACCAGCACGTCGCTGCCCGGCGGCAGGCCCAGGACGTCGAGACCGTGCATCACGCAGGCGGTGGGCTCGGTCAGCACGGCGACGTCGGGCGCGAGGTCGTCGGCCGGGTGGCACTTGCCGGCCGGCGCCACGATGTACTGGGCGAACCCGCCGGGCGCGTTGACCCCCTGCGCCACGAGGTGCGCGCAGTACGCCGGCCGGGCGCGCCGGCAGCTGCTGCAGGTGCCGCAGGACTGCATGTTGTCCAGGACGACCCGCTGCCCGGCGCGCAGGTCGGTGACGCCCTCGCCGACCTCGTCGACCTCGCCGACGATCTCGTGGCCCGGCGTCAGCGGGTAGACGGGGTCGAACTGGCCGTCGTGCAGGTGCGCGTCGGTGCCGCAGACGCCGGCGAGCGCCACGCGCAACCGCACCTCCCCCGGGCCGGCGTGCGGATCGGCCACCTCGGTGACGGCGAAGCGGCGCGGCTGGTCGTAGACGACGGCCTTCACGGGCGGAACGCTACCAGCCCTTGTACTTACAGGATGAGAGGAACGGGTCCGGCTGCCCGGACCGCTCCGCGGCAGTACGCGCCGCCGATCCCGCCGTGGCCCGCGTCACCCGCGCTGCCGTCCGCTGCCCACCCCATCGTGTCTCGATCATGCGCCCGGCGTCCGGGCGCTCCTCGCGCAGGTACCGACGTGCCACTCGACGAGAAATTCTCATAACTCGATCGAGCGGCTTGTTAGGGTTTCTGGATGCCTTCTCAGCGCGCCCTACTGCCGCGGTCGACACCGACCGCAGCGGGGATGTCGTCCCATGCGATTGCCGCGCTGCTGGACCGGATCGAAGCGCAATCCATCGAATGTCACTCCATCATGGTGGTACGCCACGGTCACGTCATCGCCGAAGGCTGGTGGGCGCCCTACTCGGCCGAACGCCCCCACCTGCTCTATTCGGTGACCAAATCGTTCACCTCGGTCGCCGTGGGGCTGGCGATCGCCGACGGGCTGCTCTCGTTGGACGACCGGGTGGTGGACGTGTTGCCCGACCACGTTCCGGCCGACGTCTCCGAGCAGGGGCGCCGCATCACCGTCCACAACCTGCTGTCCATGACGGCCGGACACGGCACGGACAGCCTCGACGAGGCCTGGCGCCTGGAACCCGGCGACCTGGTCAAGGGCTTCCTGCGCGTACCGTTCACCGAGGCCGAGGGAATGCGGCACACCTACGACAATCCGACCACGTTCATCCTGGCCCGGATGGTGGAACGGGTCACGGGCCGCGGCCTGCCGGAACTGCTCGACGACCGGCTCTTCACGCCAATGGGAGTTGACCACGCCGAATGGGACCGGGTGGCGAGCGGTGCCGCCTTCGGATTCCACGGGCTGCACCTCAGGACCGAGGCCGTCGCCGCTTTCGGTGAGCTGCTGCTGCGGGGCGGCCGTTGGGGCGAGCGGCAGCTCGTCCCGCGCGGATGGGTGGAGCTCGCGACCAGGCGGCACGTCGAGACCCTGCCTCCCGCGGACGGAGCCGGAAACCCCGACTTCCTGTGCGGTTACGGGTACCAGTTCTGGATGTCGCGGCACGGCTACCACGGGAACGGGTCCTTCGGCCAGCAATGCGTGGTCGTCCCGTCGCACGATCTCGTGGTCGCCGTGACCAGCGGCCACCCGAACGCGGACTCGCCGGCACAGGTCGTGCTCGACGCGATCTGGGAGTGCCTGCTGCCCGGCGTGGACGGGGCGGGTGGCGCCGGATCCCGGGACGACGAGATCCTCGCCGAGCGGCTGCGGCAGCTGTCACTCGCGGGGGTGCCGGGTTCGGCCGCCCCTTCCCTCTCCTGTGCTGCGAGGATCGACGCCTCCGCCGAGGGCTCGGCCCTGCCCGACGGAACCGCAGTGGTCGTCGAGCCGGTGGATGGCGGATGGCTCCTCCAACTCGGCTCGGACCTCGAAGTCGCCGTCGGCCACGACGAATGGCGGGAGAGCTCGCCGCTCGGCCGCCCCGTCGTCGCGGCCGGTGCCTGGCAGGGCGACCGGTTCGTCGCCGACCTCTACGTCATCACCACCCCACACCGCGTTCGACTGGTGCTCGACGCCGGGGCGGGGACCGCGGTGGCGACGTGGAGCACCGTGCCCCTGACCGGCCCCGATCTGGAGTTGCACCTGCGGTCGCCGCTGATGACGCAGCCCGGCCTCGCCTAGGTGTGGTCTGGTTCGGGCTGGGGTGATCACAACATCACTCTGACTGCCTCGCCTCTCGCGTTCCGCGGAACGCATCGGGTCATCGAAGGAGACCCTCGACGAGGTCAGCCGCGCGAGCACCCCGCGGCCTACCGGGGCGCGAGCGTGACGAGCAGGCCCGGGTGGTCGGAGGCGCCGCGCAGATCGATCGTGCGGGAGTCGGCGACGACGAACTCGGGCGTCGCCGCCACGACCTGCACGTCGCCGTCATCCGCGGACACCGAGTCGGAGGGGAGGCACGACCTGAGGTCCGCGCCGTCGTCCGAGCCCAGGTTGAGGTCACCGCCCAGCACCAGCGGTGCGCGCATCCCCGCGACCACCGTGCCGAACAGGTACCGGCACTGGCCCATCGTGACGTCCCGGTCGGTGTAGGCCAGGTGCGTGGTGCAGACGCCGACCGCCGGAGTGGCGGCGACCTCCATGCACACCCACGCCCGCTCCTCCGGGTCCTCCGGGTCCTGGACCGGATAGATCCCACTGCCCGCCGGGGAGCCGGGCACGGACGGCCACCGGGACACGATGCCGTTGCCGAACGGCTGCCCGTTGCGGCAGCGGTACGCGTCGCCGGTGTCCCGGTCGCGCGCCGCCTGGAACGCCGACGCGACCTCCGCGCCGGGCACGGCGCCGGCGAGCACTCCCTCGAGCGCTGACACGTCGCCCTCGCAGACCTCGTTCAGGGTGACCAGGTCCGGCGTTTCGGAGCGGATCACCGCGGCGGCCTCGTCGATCGAGCGGCCACCGGCATAGCAGGCGGCGATGCCGCTGTTGCACAGGTTCATCTGCAACAGCCGCACCGATGCGGCCACCTCACTCCCGGCCGGTGTGGTCGGCGGGCCCGGCACCGGGCCGTCCGCGTTCACCCCGGTCGCCGTCCCGGCGCACCCGGCGAGCGCCGCGATCAGGAAGCCGGCGCTCGCGACCCGCAGCCATCGGTACGACCGGTCGACCATGCCCTGCCCTCATCCCGAGCCGCCATCCATCCCACTGCCGACACGGGATTCGTGGTCGCGTGGTTCATCGGACCGAAGAGCGTGCGGACGACGGCGTCCGCGTCGCCGATTCGTCGGCCGACCCGTGTCGATCCGGCGGTGCCCCGATTGTCGAACGGGTATGACAGATCCGAGGATCGATCCCCCTCCCGAACCCGAACTGAACGAGGCGTTCAGCGAACCGGACGCCCGCGCCCCATCGTGGAGCGACGTCGAGGCAGTGCTCTCGGCGGCGGAGATGTTCTGGCTGTCCACGGTCCGCCGCGACGGTCGGCCCCACGTCACACCGCTTCCGGCCATCTGGTTCGAGGGGACGCTCCACATCAGCGTCGGGCGGCACGAGCAGAAGGCGAAGAACCTCGCACGCGACTCCCGCTGCGCTCTCACCACGGGCACCAACCAGCTCCGGTCCGGGCTGGACGTCGTGGTCGAGGGCACCGCAGTCCGCATCACCGACCGATCCCGGCTGCTCCGGCTGGCGGCGCTGTGGCGGTCGAAGCTCGACTGGCACTTCGAGATCTGCGACGGGGCGTTCCGCGACCCCGCAGGCCGCGAGGGGCTGGTCTTCCGCCTCACCCCGGCGAAGGTGCTGGCGTTCGGAAAGGCACCCTTCACACAGACCCGCTTCCGCTTCCCGGCCTGACCTCGACGGCCGGCATCAGCAACCCAGTTCTGCCAGCACCTCCGACGCGAGCTGGGCGATGGCCGTCGTGCCGGCGCCGGCGGGGTGCAGCAGTGCCGCGACTGCGGCGTCGGCGGTGGCGTCGGTGAGCAGGCCCGCGACGTTCAGCCGGAACTTGCGCTCCACCTCGTCCGCGCCCAGCGGGTCGTCCGGGTTGCCGCGCGCGTTCCGGACGCCGGCCGTGCCTGACGAGCCGTCCCGCCACCGGACCGTCACGGTCGCGGGCCGCTCACGTGGAAGCGCCGCGGAGAACTCCGGTTCCTCCACCATCCGGACCCGGGCCGCGATCTCGCCGACCTCGGGGCGGGCGAGCCGGTCGGGCAGGAACGTCTGCGCGACCAGGTCCCCGTCCAGCGCGAGCGCCGCGAGGCACACGGGCAGGGAGAACCGGGCGTGCATGTCCGAGCCGACGTCGACCGCGTCCAGCGAGACCGCGAACGCGAACGTCTCCACCACGATCTCGTCGATGCCGCCGCGGGCCCGCGCCGCGTCCGGCACGTCCGCGACGGCGGCGCGCCAGGCGTCGAGGGCCGGGTGGATCCAGCGGGCGCACGCGTAGGGCTTGAGGTAGCTGTCGGCGAGGCGCCACCGCTCCCCGAGGCCGCCGGTCAGCTCCTCGGTGTCGAGGTCGGTGCAGACGGCCGAGTCGAGCAGGCGGGCGACGAGGTCCGCGCTGCCGCGGGTGCCGTCGGCGGCCCGGCCCGCCGCGGCCGCGCCGTAGTAGGCGCCGAGCCCGGTCCACACGTTGCGGACGGTGCCGCCCCGCACCGGTACGGCCAGCGTCGCCGCCATCGGGACGGACGCCCCGATCAGGAGGGCCTCGGCCGTGTCGTCCGGGGTCAGGCCGGCGAGCACGCCGGCCGAGAGCGCCGCGGCCACGGGTCCGTGGATCCCGTGCGGGTGCAGTCCGGGCCGCAACGAGGTCCCGACCCCGAACCGCATCCCGATCTCGCACGCGAGGAGGAAGACCTCCGTGAGCCGCCGGTCCGGCACCCCGCCCGCCGCCGCGGCGTGCAGCAGCACGGGCAGGCAGTGCGGGGCCGGATGCGCGGTGGGCACGGGCGGGAGGCGGTGGCCCTGGGGGTGGAACGAGCCGCCGGAGTCCGCGTCGAGCCACGTCGCGGCGGTGCCCAGGCCGGCCAGCCGCGCGAACGGGGCGTCCCGGAGCCCGGACGGTTCGGCGGCGCGCAGGCCGCGGACGAACGCCTGCACCGGCGGGTAGTGCAGCCCGCCGACCAGCACCCCGAGCGAGTCGAGCAGCAACAGCCGCGCCAGCCGCACCACGTCGGCGGGCGCGTCCTCGAGCCGGGTCCCGTGGGCGAACACGGCCAGGGGCCGGGCATCGATCGTGATCATCGAGCTACTCCCGGGGATCGGTGGACAGGCCGGCGGTGACGGCGGTGGCGAGCTCGGCGAGGCGCTCCGTCACTCCCGCGACGGCCCCGGCGAGCACCACGCCGTCGACGCCCACGGCGGCCAGCTCGCGCACCCGCGCCGTGATGGTCGGCCCGTCGCCGGTGACGAGGAACCGCTCCCGTACCAGCGCGTCGCCGGGTCCGGTCGCGTGGCCGGCGGCGGCGGTGCCGTGGCGGCGGTAGTCGTGGGCCGCGGCGACGGCGCGGACGTGCGCGAGCTCGTCCCCGCCGACGCCGTACCAGTCCGGAGCGCCGGCGATCCGCGCGGCGCAGGAGCCGAGGACCGGGCGCGCCGCCGCGTCCGCTTCCTCGACGCACGACGTGACGGCGGCCCGCAGGAACACCCAGACTGCGGCGCCGTGCGCGAGCCCCACGGCCCTGGCCAGCACGGCGGGGTCGGTCCCGACGTCCACGAGCACCCCGCCGAGTGCGACGGCCGTCGCGGCGATCGTGCGGGGACCGGAGGCGGCGCCGAGGAGGGTCGGCCCGTCGACCAGCAGCTCCCGCAGCGCGCGCATCGCTGCCTCGTGTTCCGGCAGCGACGGTACCGGCAGCCCCTCGTTGCGCACCGAGCTCTCGCCGCGCCCGACGACGGCGACGACGCGCCCGGGGTGGTGGGCGGCGAGCGTGCGCACGGCACCGGCGACCGTCGCCGGGTGGCGCAGCCCCAGCCCGAGGACGCACGGGCCGGCCAGCCGCGCGTCCGTCCCGGCCAGCACGCGTGCGGTCTCCACCAGCGGGTCCGGGAACAGTCGCGGGCTGTCCGCGAGCCCGACGCCGTCGAGGCCCGCCTCGAGCGCCCGGGCCGCCAGCGCAACCGGGTCCGCCTCGCCCCACGGCCGGGCGACGTTGAGCAGGACCGGAGGGGTCACCGCAGCCGCTCCAGCAGCGCGCGCACCGGAACCTCGCCCGGCGGCGGGTCGTCCACCGCGGAGGCGCCGGTGACGGCGGCGAGGGTGTGACCGAGGCCGTCGGGCATCCCGGCCAGCCCGCTCGTGAAGGTGTGGACCGCGAGCCAGCCCGCCGCGGCCGCGTGACCCGCCCACGGACCGGCCGGCCCGTCCGGCGGGGTGATGGCCATCAGGCTGCCCGCGAGGTCGAGCAGCGCGGGCCGGTCGGCTGGTGGGATGCCGGCGAGCACGGCTGCGCACATCGCCGCGGGGGCGACGCCGCCGGTCGGGAGGCCCGCCGGCCGGGTCACCTCGGCGATCCGCTGCTCGATCTCCGCGTGGACGGCGAGCCCGGCGCGCACCGCACGGCTCAGGTCGGCCGCGCTGCGTCCGTGCTCGGCGCCGGCGACGAGGCCGACGAGGGTCAGCACGACGTCCGCTCCGAGGCCGGCGCGCGCGCAGCGTTCCCCGGCCCGCAGCAGTCCCGGGTAGGTCGCGGCGCGCAGGCCCGTCCCGGGCAGGGGCACGGCACCGTCCGGTGTGGCGATCCGGTGGGCCCAGGCGCCCAGGTCGGCATCCGGGACCGTGGCGGCCAGCCGCTCGAGCGCGCGCAGCGCGGCCGTCACCGCGCGGCCCCACCTGCCGCCAGGGATTCGCGGGTGACCTCGGTGCTGTCGGTGAGCACGTAGAACTTGAAGTCGGTGCGCCCTGCCGGGCCCCGCTCGGCCGGGATCGGATGGTCGCTGAACCACTCGCGGTACTGCGCGTACGCGTCCTCGTCGGCGAAGTGCATCTCCGCGATCCGGTAGAACGAGTAGCCCTCCGGGATCTCCGCCGTGCCGCCGGAGGCCTGGCGCACCGGGCGCAGCACCTTGTTGAACACGATGCGGTCCAGGTGCGGGTTGGCGAGCAGGTCGGGGGCGTGCACCTCGAAGAGCCAGCGCTCGTACTCCTCGGGGGTGAGGCCCTCCGCGACCTCGTACCCCAGGATCGCCTTGACCGTCATCGCTCCTCCTCAGCAATCGAACGTGAACGACTCCGCGCCCGTCCCGAAGCCCTCCAGGCGCACGCGGACGGGATGGATCCGGATGCCCACCAGCTCGTCCTCGACCTGCTCGGGGCCGCGCACCGGCGCCCGGGTCCCGCCCCGCGCCCGCAGCCGGACCAGCTCCTCGAGGTAGCGGCGCACCGTCCACTCCGCCGGCATCTCCTCGGCCGTGCCGCGGATCGACACGACCCGTGGTGGCAGCAGCGAGAGGTCGAAGACGTGGGGGCGTTCGTTGGTGGCGCCCGGCGCCGGGCTCCCGACCCAGGTGACGGTCGTGTGCGGGTCGCGGCGCCACTGCGCGATGCGGGTGTGCTCGCGGCGCTGGACGAGGTCGACGGCCCACCCGTCCGCCAGGAACGCGGTCATCGTCCGGGCGACCGGGAAGCCGCGCCGGTCGATGGTGGTGACCTGGGCGAAACCCGCCTCGGTCAGCACGAAGTCCCGGGCCGCGGCCTCGATCACGCCGGCACCTCCGCCGCGGCCGCGCGCAGCCGCTCCCCCAGCTCCCGCGGCGTGCCGCCGGTTGCGAGCGCGTGCACCGCGTCGAGGACGTCGCGGCCCGCGGCGCCGAACCGGCCGGTGAGGAGGCGCACCGCCTTGGCCCGCAGCTGGGCCCGGTCGAGGGCGCGGTCGGCGTCGCCGCGCGGGCGGTCTCCGGCGGCGGTCCGGACCGTCCCGTCCCGCAGCACGACCGTGACCCGGGCGGGCCGCCCGTGCGGGTAGCCGGCGTCCAGCTCTGGGTCGTGGACGACCCGGACGCGCTGTGCGAGGTCCTGCACCGGCGGAGACGCGACGACCTGCGCGGTCATCGTCGTCTCGTCGAGCCTGCCGGTGACCAGCGCCACCGCGACGGACGTCGGCACGCTGAACCGGGCCCGCAGCTCGTCGTCCACGACGGCGTCGAACCGGGCGGCCGCCGCGAACGCCCGCACCTCGACCTCGGCGACGTCGGCGGCGTCGAGCGGGAGGAGGTCCGCGACGGCGTCGTTCACCCCGTGCAGGTGGGCGCAGGTCGGGTGCACCTTCACGTAGCCGCCGAGAACCTCGTACGCGGACCGGCCCGCGGTCAGCACGGTCGGATCCCAGTTCTGCGCGGCCACGGCGGCGAGGTGCCGGTCGAGCGCACCAGGCTCCGGTTCGAGCCCGGCGACCGCCGCGCTCCCGAGCGCGGCGCCGAGCTGCACCGACGCCCCGAGGAACGCGTGCCCGCCGGTGCGCCCGCGGAAGATCGTCGCGGCGTCGGAGAGCAGCACCGCGGACGCCGCGAGCTCGACCGCGCGCCGGGCCGCCGCGGCGTCACCGGGTGCGAGCAGCCGCGCCACCCCGGCGGCGACGCCGACCTGCCCCCAGGTGCCGATGTCGTGCACGCCCGGCGGGGTGCCGCCCATCGCGCGGCCCACCCGGACCCCGGCCTCGTACCCGGCGAGGACGGCAGACAGCGTGTCGTCGCCCGGGGAGTCCCGCTCCTCGGCCAGGGCGAGGACGGCGGGCACGACGTGCGACGCCGGGTGCCCGCGCGCGGGCCGGTGCCCGTCCTGCAGCTGGTCGGCGGCGGCGGCCGACCCGTTGAGCAGCTGCGCGCTCGCCGCCGGCCAACCCCGTGGCGATCCGACGACCGTCGCGGTGCCCACCGGCGTGCGGACGAGCCCGTCGCGGAGGGCCACCAGCTCCGGGCGGGCGCTGCCGAGCGCGGCGACCGCCACGCAGTCGGCCACCAGGTCCACGACCCGGTCGCGCACCTCGGTCGGTGCGTCCCGCCACGAGGTGCCGGAGATCGCTGATGCGAGGGCCGTGGCGAAGGCGCTCACGAGCGCGCCACCAGCCGGTCGAGCCCGCGGACGGATCCGGCGCGCGGGAGCGCCTCGCACCAAGCCAGTACGTCCGCAGTGGCGGGACCGAGCAGCTCCTCGTGCTTCGCGCGCAGGGTGGCCCGGTCGTAGGGGCGGTCGAACCCGCCGGGCGCGCGGTCCTCCTGCGCGGTGAGCGCGCGCCCGTCGCGCAGCCGCACGGTGACGCGCGCGGCGCGTACGGCGGGCGCGAGCCGCGTCATGGCCGGGTCCTCGACGACCCGGACGCGCGCCATGAGATCCCGCACCGCGGGGTCGGCGGCCACGTCGTCGGTGTAGGCGGCGATGCCGTTGTGGCCGAGCAGCAGCCGGACGGCGATGGAGTACGGGATGGAGTGCTTCCCGCCGAAGCCGCTGGTGGGGGCGGTGCCGTCGAGGCGGGTGGCGGGGTCGTACGTCGCCACCTCGACGGACTCGACGTCGGCCGCCGTGACACCGTGCTCCGCGACCAGTGCCGCGAGCGCCTCGATCGGGGCGTGGTTCCACCGGCTGCAGGCGTGCAGCTTGACGTAGTTGCGGGTCAGGTAGCGCAGCTCGCCCAGCCCGTCGTCGAGCCGGCTGTCATCGAACGCGTCGCCCAGCACCTCGCCGTACACCGTGTGCAATGCGCGCGGGTCGGCGGTCGTCCCGGTGGTGGCGAGCTCGACGGCGAGCACGCCGGACGCCGCGCTGACGCCGGTGATCGCGTTGCGGACCGTCGCCCCGCTGTTCGCGGCCCGCTGCGTGGAGGCGGGGGTGAGGGCGGCCGCGATCCGCACGGCCCGCACGGTGGTGTCCGTGTCGAGGCCGCGGAGCCGGGCGACGCCGACCGCCGCCCCGCACGCCATCGTCGTGCCGAACGGGTGCACCGCGCGGCGCAGGCGCGTGCCGGCCGCCACGCGAACGGCCACCTCGTACGCCGCCGCACACGCCGCGAGGAACGCCGGTCCGTCGGCATCGAGCTCCTCCGCGACCGCCAGCACGGCAGGGAGGGTGTGCGCGCCGGGGTGGTTGGCGGCGAACTGGTTGCCCTCGTCCAGCTCCAGCCGGACGGCCGCCTGCCCGTTCGCGAGCGAGGCGGCGTACGGGCTCGTGCGGGCACCGGTGGCGAGGACGGTCGCGGCACCCTGGCCGCCGAGCCGCGGTGCCGCCAGCGCGAACCCCGCGACCTCGGGCTCGACCGCGGCGCCCACGATCGCCGCGACGGTGTCGGTCACGACGAGCACGGCCTGGTCCACGTCGGCGAGCACGTCGCCGCCGAGGGCCCAGTCGACGAGCCCGCGCAGGCTCGTCATCCCCGCACCAGGTCCATCACCGGGCCGATGGCGCCACGTTCGGGCAGCGCCAGCACGGCGTCGGAGACCGCGGTGACGGCGCCGGCCTCGAGGACGCGCCCGGCGTTGAGCAGGAACTTCGCGGCGTGCTCCTCGGAGCTCAGCGGGTTGCCCGGCCCACCGCGGTTGGCGTCGACGCGCACCTCGTGGCGCTCGCCGTCGTCGAGCCGCACGCGCAGCACCGCGGGGAACTGGTTCGGGAAGATCTCGTCGCAGCGGGCGTCGGCCACGCAGCGCACCTTCGCGGCCAGTGCGAGCCGCCGCTCGTCGGCGGCCGCCTCGTCGGTGAAGTCGTCGTGGCCCAGGCCCAGCCCGCCGCCGCCGAGCAGCGCTGCCGCCACCGTGTACGGCCCGCTGAACGCAGCGTGGTAGCCCGAGCGCGGGCGCGCCTTCTCCTCGGGCGGCTGCGCGATCGTCCGCAGCACGGGCGAGGCGACGCCGAGCTCGATCTCCTCGATCCGCGCCGGGTCGACGCCGCGGGCACGCATCTGGAGTGCCGCGTCGATGCCGGCGTGGGTGAAGTGGTTGCACGGGTAGGGCTTGAAGAAGATGCCCGGCAGCTCCCAGTGCTCGCCGAGCCCGGCCACCACCGCGTCGACGTCCGCGCGGTCGCCGCAGAAGGCCTGCAGGAACCCGAACCGGCCCTCCACGACGGTGGGAGGGCCGGTGAGCCCGTGCCGCGCGAGGTCGGCGGCGACGACACCGGAGTGCGCGGCCCACCCGCAGTGCATCCGCTTCACGGTGCCGCCGGTGCGGTTGGCCTCGAGCAGGCCCGCCCCCATGCTGGCCGCGATCCCGGCAGCGTGGGCGATGCGCTCGGCGTCCAGTCCGCCGACCATGGCGGCGGCCACGGCCGCACCGACCGCCCCGCAGATCGAGGTGGCGTGCTGGCCGCGCTCGAAGAACACCGAGTTGCCCAGCTCGCGGTCGTACCCGCCCATGCCGAGTCGCACCGTGACCTCGACCCCGACGCCCGCGGCGTCGAGCAGCGCCGTGGCCGGCGCGCCGGCGGCCTCGGCGACGGCCAGCGCCGCAGGTACGACCGGCGACGACGGGTGCAGCACCGACGGCAGGTGCGTGTCGTCGAAGTCGAGGGAGTGCGCGAGGGTGCCGTTGAGCAGCGCCGCCGAGGGCGCGGGCAGCTTCAGCCCGGTGCCGATCGCGGTGGCGTCCGCCGGGCCGCCCCAGCCCCGCACGACCGCGGCCACCGAGCCCGCGGTCGGCTGGCCGGTGGCGGCGACGCTGTTGCCGAGTACGTCGAGCAGGCGCCGGGCGACGTCGGCACGCAGGTGCGGCGGCAACCCCGCCTGCTGGACGTCGTGGGCGAGCCGGGCGAGCCGGTGGACGACGGTGTCGGTGGTCGTGCCGGCCGTCATGCCGCCACCGCCGCGACCGGCCGTACCGGCGACCCCGTGCCGCCGACGATGCGCAGCGGCGCCATGACGAAGACGAACTCGGTGAGCCCCTCGGCCGCCGCCGGCTCGAGGTTCAGGTGCTCGATGATGTGGACACCCGCGTCGACGAGGAGCACGCGGTGCACCGGCAGCACGCTGTGCCCGGCTCCCGGCTTGATCTGCTCGTAGGCCGTGGTGTCGGCGCCGGTGCTCACGACGCCCGCCCCGGCGAGCCAGGCCGCCGCATCCGGGGTGGGGCCGGGCACCCCGTCCTGCTGGCCGAGGTAGGTGGTGGGGTCGGTGTCGAAGTGCCGGGCCCATCCCGTGCGGACCAGGACGACGTCGCCGCGGCCCACCCGCACACCCGCCCGGTCGGACGCGTCCTGCAGGTCGCGCGCCGTCACGCCGTAGCCGGCGGGGAGTACGTCCACGCCGTGCGTCCCGGCGACGTCGAGCAGCACGCCGCGGGTGAGCAGCGGGGGCGTGTGCTCGGCGCCGAGCTGCGAGAAGCGCCCGCCGCGCTGGGCCTCCGCCGCGTCGACGCCGCCGTGCAGGAGGCCGTCGTGGCTGACGTGCGAGAGCGCGTCGACGTGGGTGCCGACGTGCCCGCCGGTCACGATGATCTCGTTCGACGCCGACCCGCCGTCCGGGCGGACCACGTCGCCGTGCCGGCGCGCCAGGCTCATCCGGAAGCCGGGGTGGTTCGGGGAGCAGGGCATGCCGGTGAAGTGCGGCTGGCCGAGCTCGACGAGGCGCACTCCCCCGCTCACCGCTGCCAGAAGCGGATCGGTCATCGGTCTCCTCCTGTGGGAACGGCGAGGTCGAGCACGACCCGGGCGTGCGCGACGACGGCCGGGTCGACGAACCGCCCGTGCTCGTCGAGCACGGCGACCTCGCCGCGGGCCCGGGCATCGTCGGCCGTGCGGACGACGGCGGCGGCCCGCCGCACCTCGTCGGGGGTCGGGGTGTAGACGTCGTGGACGACCGGGATCTGCCGGGGGTGGACCACCGAGCGCCCGACGAACCCGGTGGCGCGCCCGCGCTCGCAGCTCGCACGCAGGCCCTCGAGGTCGGTGACGTCGGTCCAGACGCTCTGCACCGGGGAGGGCAGGCCGGCGGCCCGGGCCGCGACCACGACCCAGCCGCGCGCCCGGTCGAGCCCGGCGTCGGACACGAGCCGCAGGTCGGCGGACAGGTCCGCCTCGCCGAGCCCGATGCCGACGACGAGCGGGTGCGGCGCGGCGAGCTCGACGGCACGGGTGAGCCCGGCGGCGGACTCGATCACCAGCTGCAGCGGGAGGCCGGTGCGCTCGGCCACGCGCCGGACGGTGTCCGGGTCGGCGCTGCGCGGCAGCCGGACGCCGGCGATCCCGGAGCCGGTGACGGCGTCCAGGTCGGCCGCGCCCCAGGGCCCCTCGGGGTCGTTGACCCGGACCCATACCTGCGGGCCGTCCCCGGCGGCGGTGTCGACGGCGGCGACGGCGGCCGCGATCGCATCCCGCGCGTCGGCCTTCCGGTCCGGCGGCACGGCGTCCTCGAGGTCGACGACCACCGCGTCGGCGCCCGCGACCAGCGCCTTCGCGACGCGCTCGGCGCGGTGGCCGGGGACGTAGAGCCAGGAGCGGAGCACGCGCGTCATGCCGACTCCTGGTCGCCCTGGGTCGGGAGCCCGCCGCGCCAGCCGAGCGCGCGGGAGATCCGGTCCGCGGCCTCGCACAGCAGTGGCACGAACCGCTCGCGCGCGGCGTCGTCCACCCGGTCGGCCGGCCCACAGACCGAGATCGCCCCGATGGCGGTGCCGTCGAACCCGAAGACGGGCGCGGCCACCGACGCGGCGCCGCTCTGACGCTCACCGATCGAGTGGGCGTAGCCGACGGCGCGGACCTCCGCGAGGCGGGCGCGCAGCGCGTCGACGTCGGTGACGGTGCGGCTGGTCAACGTCCCGAGCTCGCCCGTGAGCACCGCCTCCTGCTCGTGGGGTGGGAGGAACGCCAGGATGCAGGTGCTGGAGCTGGCGGCGTGCAGCGGGAAGCGGCGGCCGACCTCCACGGTCATCTTGATCTCCTGCGCGCTCTCGACCTGATCGAGGTACACGCGGCCGTCGGGCACGCGGGCCGAGATCGTCGTGGTCTCGCCGGTGGCGCGCTGCAGCTCGCGCAGCACCGGCATCGCGGCGCTGCGCAGCGTCGACTCGCGCAGTGCCCTCGCCCCGAGCGCCGCCGACGCGGGGCCGAGCCGGTAGCCGCGCGAGACCGGGTCCGTGATCAGCAGGCCCCGGTCGGTCAGCGTCCGCAGGATCCGGTGCACGACGGCCTTCGAGAGGCCCAGCTGGCGCGCGATCGCGGACACGCCCAACGACTCCGGGCCGTCGGTGAACAGGAGCAGGACGTCGGCGACCCGGGCCGCGGCCTCCGTTCCGTTGATGTCCGCCAACACCCCCGCCTTCCCGACGTTCCTGCGAGCGGAACGATAGTCGGTCAGTGGAGCGAGATCCGTCAAGGCCTGGATCGGTCGCCCCGGCGACGTAGCTCCCTTGCAACAGGTCCAACCCTTGACCCTGCATCGGATCCGGTGCAGCATCCTCCGCAATCATTGTTCCGGTTACCGGAACGAAGCCCGAGCGGGCAGGAGCAGACATGAGGAAGACCTGGATCGCCGCCGTGGCGTGCGCGCTCTCCTTCGGCCTCGCGGCCTGCGGCGGGTCGGCGCCATCGGGCGCGGCGGGCAACGCCCCCGCGGGCGGGGTGAGCCCCGAGGGCACGATCAAGATCGGGTCGCTGCACCCGCTCAGCGGCGCGGCCGCGGCCGACGGGCAGCAGATGGACAACGGCGCCAAGCTCGCCGTCGAGGCGATCAACAACGCGGGCGGCATCGCGGCGCTCGGCGGCGCGAAGCTCGAACTGCTGAGCGCCGACACCCAGGGCAAGCCCGAGGTCGGCCAGAGCGAGGCGCAGCGCCTCGTGCAGGAGGGCGCGGTCGGCCTGGTCGGCACCTACCAGAGCGCGGTCACCGCGAACGTCTCGTCGGTGGCCGAGCGGAACAAGGTGCCGCTGGTCATCGACGTCTCCAGTGCCGACTCGATCCTTGCGCAGGGCTACAAGTACACGTTCCGGGTGCAGCCCAGCTCCACCGTGCTCGGCACCCGGGCGGCGCAGTACCTGAGCGAGGTCTCGACGGCGGCGAACACCCCGGCGAAGACCGTCGCGGTCCTGCACGAGCAGGGCCCGTTCGGCACCGCCATCCGCGACTCGTTCACCGCGGAGGCGCAGAAGCTCGGCATGACGGTCGGCCCGGCCATCGCCTACGACGCGGCGAGCGTCCCCGACCTCACCACGCAGATGACGCAGGTCAAGGCGGCGGGCGTCGACGTGCTGGTGGTCGCCGGCTACTACCGCGACGGCGTGCTCGCCGCCCAGGCGGTGCAGACCGTGCAGCCCGGCGTCGACGCCGTGTACGGCGTGGCCAACGGCGCGTTCGACCTGGCGCAGTTCCCGGCCGAGGTCGGCCAGGCGGGCGAGGGCTTCTTCGACGCCAACTACCACGCCGACATGACCAAGCCCGCGATGCAGGACCTCGCGAACCTGTACGAGGAGCGCTACGGCGACACGATCCGCACGGGCGCCGTCCTCTCGTACGACTCCGTGAACGTGATCGCCCAAGCGCTCCAGAAGGCGGCGTCGGCCGACCCCACCGCCGTGCGGGACGCCATCGCGGGCGGCAGCGTCGACACCCTGCTGGCCAGCAGCGGCCCGATCGCGTTCGACGAGAAGGGCGAGAACAAGAACGCCATCCCGATCCTGATGCAGGTGCAGGGCGGCACGATCCGCCAGGTCCACCCCGACTCCTTCGCCGAGGCCGCCCCGGTGTACCCCGGCCAGCCGGCGCCCGTCTCGCGATGACGACCACCGCTCCCGCGGACGCCGCGGCCACCCGCCCCCCGCTCCCCTGGGGGCGGGTGGCGTGGGTGCTCGGCGTGATCGTCGTGGCGATCGTGCTCGCCTACGTCCAGTCGGGCAGCGGCATCGTCGTCTCCCAGGCCGTGGTCACCGGGATCCTGGTCGGTGGGGTCTACGGCCTCGTCGCGATGGGCCTGACCCTGATCTTCGGGGTGCTCGACATCGTCAACTTCGCGCACGGGGCGTTCCTCGCGCTGGCCCTGTTCGCCACGTACTGGCTCGTCGCGTCGACCGGAATGCACCCCTACGTCGCGCTCGGCATCTGCACCGTCGTGATGTTCGTACTCGGGGCGCTCGTGCAGCGCGGCATCCTCGCCGGCGCGATGGGGCGGCCACTGGAGAACCAGCTGCTCATCACCCTGGGCCTCGCGATGATCATCGAGAACGCGCTGCTGCTGTTGTTCGGCGCCGACCCGCGCTCGGTCGCCCTGCCCGGCGACCGCGGCGTACCGATCCTCGGCGCGGTCGCCGATCTCTCCCGCATCCTCGCGTTCGCCGGGGCGATCGTGCTGGCCGGGCTGCTGTTCCTGCTGCTGCAGCGCACGCGGCTGGGCACGGCGATCCGCGCGGTCGCGGCCGACCAGGCGGGCGCCGAGCTCGTCGGGATCGACACGCGGCGGATCTACATGCTGACGTTCGCGATCGGCACCGCGTGCGCAGGCGCCGCGGGCGCGCTCGTGGCCCCGCTCGTGACGATCGAGCCCACCACCGGCGCCCAGTTCAACATCATCGCGTTCGTCGTGGTGGTGCTCGGCGGAATGGGCAACGTCGTCGGGGCCCTGCTCAGCGGCCTCGTCATCGGTCTCGCCGAGCAGGTCGGTGGGCTGCTCCTGCCGGGGCAGAGCCCGCTGCTCTCGGTCTTCATCGTGTTCGTGCTCGTGCTCTTCCTGCGCCCGCAGGGCCTGTTCGGGAGGTCGGGATGACGGCCGCAACCACCACCGCGGAACCGGCCCCGCCGGCCGCGCTGCCCCGGCAGCCCTGGAACCGGCACCTCGCGGTCGTCGCCGTGCTGGCGGTGCTGCTCGTGCCGCTGCCGCTCGTGCTGCCGGGCGCGCAGGAGGCGGTGGTCGTCCGGGTGATGATCTTCGCGATCCTGTCCATCGGCTGGAACGTCATGAGCGGCTTCGGCGGCATGTTCAGCTTCGGCCACGCCGCCTACTTCGGCCTCGGCGCGTACACCACGGCGTGGCTGCTCGTCGAGCGCGACGTCTCGCCGTGGATCGGGATGGCCGCGGGCATGGTCGTGGCCGCGGCGTTCGCCGTGGTCATCGGGTTCCTCGCCCTGCGCTACGAGCTGCGCGGCGCCTACTTCGCGCTCGCGACGTTCGCGTTCGCCGAGATGCTGCGGCTGTGGGCCACCAACAGCGACTTCGTGCACCGCGCCGAGGGCTACCACGTGCCACTGCTGCCGGAGAACTCCTGGTGGTACCTGCAGTTCGAGCCGGGATCGCCCCACTACTTCTGGATCGCCCTCGCGCTCACGGTCGCCGCGCTCGTCGTCAGCATCCTGTTCCTGCGGTCGCGGGCCGGGCAGTTCGCCCTCGCGGCGCGGGACGACGAGGAGGCGGCCGCGAGCGTCGGGATCCCCGTGATGCGCTACAAGCTCATGACGATGGCACTCGCCGGCGCGATCAGCTCCGTGGCGGGAGCGTTCTACGTGCAGTACTACCTGTTCGTCGATCCCGACCTCGCGTTCGGCTCCAGCCAGTCGATCCAGGCGATCCTGCCCGCCGTCATCGGCGGCGTCGCCACGATCTGGGGCCCGGTGATCGGCGCGGCCGTGCTCGGGCCGCTGTCCGACGTCACCGCGACGGTCCTGCGCAACCCGCCGCCGTTCCTCGACTTCCTGCAGGGCCGCGGCGGCCTCGACGTGATCCTCTACGGGCTGCTGCTGATCGTGATCATCCTGCTCCTGCCGAAGGGCATCTACGGAGCGCTGCGTGATCGGTGGTCCCGGCGATGACCCTGCTCCGCGTGGAAGGGCTCACGAAGTCCTTCAAGGGCCTGCGGGCCGTGGACGACGTCGGTTTCGAAGTGGCCGAGGGCGCCATCCTCGGCATCATCGGTCCCAACGGCGCCGGCAAGACCACCACGTTCAACCTGGTGGCGGGCGCGCTCGCGCCGGACGCCGGCACGGTGCAGCTCGACGGCACCGACATCACCGGGCGGCCGCCGCACCGCGTGCTCGCCGCCGGGATGGCCCGCACGTTCCAGCTGATGCGCCCGTTCTACTCGATGAGCGTGCTGGAGAACGTCACGATCGCGGTCCTGGCGGGCGGCGGCTCCCGGCGCACCGCGCGCACCGCGGCGGCGGAGGTGATCGAGCGCGTCGGCCTCGCCCGGTGGCGCGACGCCCCGAGCGAGGGGCTCCCCACCGCCGCGCTGAAACGCCTCGAGCTGGCCAGGGCGCTCGCGAGCCGTCCGCGCGTGCTGCTGCTCGACGAGGTGCTGGCCGGGCTCGTGCCCGCCGAGCGCGTGCCGGTGATGGACCTGCTCGACGAGCTGCGGTCGCAGGAGGGCGTCACGCTCGTGTTCGTCGAGCACATCATGGCCGCGGTCATGCGGCTCTCGGACTCGGTCCTCGTGCTCGACCTGGGGCGGGTGCTGACGCACGGCTCGCCGGAGGAGGTCACGCGCGACCCGCGGGTCATCGAGGCCTATCTCGGGGAGGAGCCCGATGCTGACCGTTGAGGGCCTCTCGGCCGGCTACCACCACCTGCAGATCCTGCACGAGATCGACCTGCACGTGGACGAGCGGGAGATCGTCGCGGTCGTCGGCGGCAACGGGGCGGGCAAGACCACCACGCTGAAGACGATCTCCGGGATGCTGGCGCCGACCGGTGGCACCGTCACCTTCCGCGGCGAGCCCGCCAACGGGGTGCGACCGAGCGAGCTGGTCCGGCGCGGCCTCGTGCACGTGCCGGAGGGCCGGGCGCTCTTCGGCCCGCTCACCGTGCAGGAGAACCTGCGCATGGGCGGCTGGACGCGCGGCGGGCAGCCGCTCGACGGGGACCTCGACGAGGTGTTCGCGCTCTTCCCGATCCTCGCCGAGCGCCGCGGGCAACCCGCCGAGACGCTGTCGGGCGGCCAGCAGCAGATGCTCGCGATCGGCCGAGCGCTGATGGCCCGCCCGCGGCTGCTGATGCTCGACGAGCCGTCCACCGGCCTCTCCCCGAAGCTGACCTGGGCCGTGCTCGACGCGGTGCGGGCGATCCGCGAGCGCGGCGTCGCCGTGCTGCTCGTCGAGCAGAACGCCAAGCACGCCCTCGACATCGCCGACCGCGCGTACGTGCTGGAGAGCGGCAGCATCGTCCTCACCGGGACGGGCGCCGATCTGGCCCGCGACGACCGCGTCCGCGCGGCGTACCTGGGGCTGTGACGGCCGTGGAGGCCCAGAAGTCAGCGCAGCAGGCAACAGCCCAGGCGGGGGCTTGGGTGTCCGGGCTGCGCTGGGACGACGTCCCGCCGCGCGTGCGCGGCCGGCTCGGCCTGGTGCTGCTGGACACGCTCGGCGTGTGCCTCGCGGGGGCGCGCGAGGAGGAGCAACGGCGGCTGGTCGAGGCGTGGCGCCCGGCGCCGGGCCCGGCTCCCCTGCTGGGCGCGGGCCGCACCACCACCGTCGAGGCATCCGCGTGGCTCAACGCGGCCGCGCTCGTGCGCTTGGAGCTGGACGAGGGCAACAAGTACGCCAAAGGCCACCCCGCGGCGCACGCGTTCCCCGCCGTGCTGGCGCTGGCCGCCGACCTGCGTGCGTCCGGCCCGGAGACCATGGCTGCGCTCCTCGCGGCGTACGAGGTGGCGAGCCGGTTCGGCCGCGCCACCAGCCTGCGGGCCGGCGCGCACCCGCACGGCTCGTGGGGCGTGGCCGGCGCGGCGGCGGGGTGTGCCCGGCTGCTCGGGCTCGGCGCGGACCAGGCCGCGGCGGCCGTCGACACCGGCGCGGGGCTGCCGGTCGCCGGCCACTTCGGGAGCGCCCTGGACGGCAACCCGGTGCGCGACGCGTGGATGGCCGCGTCCAACCTCTCCGGACTCGCCGCCGCACGGATGGCGCAGGCCGGCGTCGCCCGCAACACCGGCACCGCGGCGATCGCGCTCGGCGAGCTGCTCGGCGGGTTCGACCCGGGCGCCGTCGCCGACGGGCTCGGCGAGCGCTGGGACGTCGAGCTGGGCTACTTCAAACGGCACGCAGCCTGCTCGTTCACCCACCCCGCCGCCGACGTCGTGCTCGCGCTGCGCCCCGAGATCCCCCTGGACGCGGTGCAGGAGATCGTCGTCGAGACGCACGCGCTCGCGGCCGGCCTCACCAGCACGACCTGGGACTCGCGGCTGGGCGCCCTGTTCTCCACGCCGTTCGTCGTCGCGGCCGCGCTCGTCCACGGGCACGTGCGCCCGTCCGCGTCCAGCGGCGACGCGCTGCACGACCCCCGCGTCGCGGCGCTCGCGGGACGGGTGGTCGTCCGCGAGGCCGCCGACCTCACCGCCCGGCTCCCCGCCGAGCGCGCGGCACGCGTGACCGTCCGCGGCGTGTCCGGCGCGGTCACGCGGGAGGTTCCGAACCCCGTGGGCGACAGCGCGTACCACCCGATGGACGCCGCCGCGCTGCAGGACCTGCTGGCAGAGCTGCTCGGCCCCGCAACTGCCGCCGAGGTCGCGCGGTGCGCCGCGGAGACCGCGACGGCGGACGACGTCTCGATCCCGCTCAGGAGGCTCGCGTGCACATCCACGCCGTGACACCGATCCACGTCGACGCCGACGAGCTGGCCCGCCGCCAGGCGCGCTACGACGCGCTGTGCCCGCCGGGCCTGCACCTCGAGCTGCACGACATCGGGCCGGAGGCGCCGCGCGCCCTGGACACCGCCGACGAGGTCCGCGAGTCCGAGCGGCTCGTCGTCGCCGCGCTGCGGGCCGCACCGCCGGGGTACGACGTGCTCCTGCCCGACTGCGTGCTCGACCCGGGCGTCGACCAGCTGCAGGGCGAGCTCCCGGTCGTCGGCATCCTGCGCCTGTCGCTGGGCTGGCAGGTGCTCACCGGCCGGCCCACCGGGGCGGTGGCCCGCAACAAGGCCATCGCCGACGAGCTGGCCGGGAAGGTGGCGGCGTACGGCTGGTCCGGGTGGTTCACCGGCGTCCGGGTGCTCGACCTCGACGTGCACGCGATCGCCGACACCCAGCGCTGGAACGACGCGGTCGGCGCCGCGCTCGAGTCACTGGAGCAGGACGGTGCCGCGGCCGTCATCAACGGTTGCTCGGCCGTGGACGTGCCCGCCGGTGACGTCCGGGTGGTGGACCCGACGGCGCTCGCGCTGCGGGTGCTGGCGGCCGGATCATGACAGCGGCAGGACCGGACCTGGTGGTCGCCGGTGCGGGCGGCGGCCTCGTCGCGGCGCTGCGGGCCGCGCAGCAGGGCCTCGACGTGCTGGTCGTCGAGGCCAGCGAGCACTACCGGCGCGGCAACAACACCTCGATGTCCACCGCGATGATCCTCGGCATCGGCACCCGCTGGCAGCGCGACGCCGGCATCGCGGACTCGCCCGACCTCTTCGTCGAGGACGTGCGGCGCAAGACCGGGGGCGCCGGGGACGAGCGGCTGGCGCGCGCCCTCGCGGAGGTGAGCCCGCGGCTCGTCGAGTGGCTGGCCGACGACACCGGCCTCGCGCTCTCCCTGGTCACCGACTTCCACTACCCCGGCCACTCCGTCGACCGCTGCCACACCGTGGAGGGCCGGCACGGCACCGTGCTGCTCGACCACCTCGCCACCGCGGTGGCCGCCTCTCCCCGGATCGACGTCATGGCGCCGGCCCGGCTCGTCGACGTCCTGGTGAACGACGCGGGCGCCGTGCGCGCCGCCGTCGTGGAGACGCCCGACGGCGCCCGCGAGGAGATCGACACCCCGGCCGTGCTCCTGGCGACCAACGGCTACGGCGCCGACCCCGACCTGGTCTCCCGGCACTGCCCGGAGATCGCCGGTGCCGTCTACCACGGGAGCGAGACCTCGCGCGGGGACGCGCTGCGCATCGGCGCGGCCCTCGGCGCCGGGACCGCGTTCCTCGACGCCTACCAGGGTCACGCGGCCCTCGCCCAGAAGTCGGCCACGCTCGTCGGCTGGGCCACCGTCATGCACGGCGGCTTCATGCTCGACCTGACCGGCCGCCGCTTCGGCGACGAGACCACCGGCTACTCCGAGTACGCCGCCGTGCTCGCGGGACGGCCGGAGGCCACGGGCTGGCTGGTGTTCGACCGGCGCGTGCACGACGCGTGCCTGCCGTTCACCGACTTCCGGCAGACCGTCGAGTCCGGCGCCCTCGTCTGGGCCGACGACGCCGAGGCGCTCGCGAAGGCCACCGGACTCCCCGCGGGCGAGGTGGCCGCCGAGCTCGCCACGACGGCTGCGCTGGCCCGCGGCGAGGGGACCGACCGGTTCGGCCGCACCGGCTTCGAGGCACCCCTGGAGCCGCCCTACGCGGCGGTCCGCGTCGTCCCGGCGCTGTTCCACACGCAGGGCGGGCTCGTCGTCGACGGGTCGGCCCGCGTGCTCCGGGCGGGCGGGAGCCCGATCCCCGGCCTGTACGCCTCCGGCGGTGCCGCCGCGAGCATCTCCGGCCACGGCGCGTCCGGCTACCTGGCCGGCAACGGCCTCCTGCCGGCGCTGGGCCTGGCGTTCCTGGCCGCCGACCACGTCGTCTCGAGAGAAGGAAAGCGATGACGCAGATCCAGACCCTCATCAAGAACGTCACCGTCGTGCGGCCGGACGCGGCCGCCTCGCCGGACGGGGACCGCCTGGACATCGGCATCGCCGACGGGAAGTTCGTGCGGGTCGAGGCGGACATCCCCGCCGCCGACGCCCAGACCGTCGTGGACGGCCGCGGCCTCCTCGCGTTCCCCGGCGCCGTCGACGCCCACCAGCACTGGGGCATCTACAACCCGCTGTCGCAGGACTCCGAGACCGAGAGCCGCGCGAGCGCGCAGGGCGGCGTCACCACCGGCCTGACCTACATGCGCACGGGGCAGTACTACCTGAACCGCGGTGGGCCCTACTCCGAGTTCTTCCCGCACGTGCTCGCGGGCAGCGAGGGCCGCTCGTACATCGACTACGGCTTCCACCTCGCGCCGATGTCGAGGCAGCACATCGACGAGATCCCGGCGATCGTCGAGGACTTCGGCGTCACGTCTTTCAAGATCTTCATGTTCTACGGCAGCCACGGCCTGCACGGGCGCTCCTCCGACCAGAGCTCGTTCCTCATGATCGGAGAGGACGAGCGCTACGACCTCGCGCACTTCGAGTTCGTCATGCGCGGGGTGCAGGAGGCCAGGGAGAAGCTGACGGACGTCGCTCCGTACATCTCGCTGTCGCTGCACTGCGAGACCGCGGAGATCATGACCGCCTACACGAAGCTCGTGGAGCAGGACGGCACGCTGCAGGGCCTCGCCGCCTACAGCGCGTCGCGCCCGCCGCACTCCGAGGGCCTCGCCGTCACGATCGCGTCGTTCCTCGCCGACGAGACGGGCCTGCCGACGATCAACCTGCTGCACCTGTCGTCGCGCAAGGCGATGAAGGCCGCCATGCTCATGGCGAAGACGTTCCCGCACGTCGACTTCCGCCGCGAGGTGACCATCGGGCACCTGCTCGCCGACATCGACACCGCCAACGGCATCGGCTCCAAGGTCAACCCGCCGATCCGGCCCCGCGAGGACGTCGAGGCGCTGTGGGAGCACGTGCTCGCCGGCAACGTGAGCTGGGTCGTCTCCGACCACGCCTGTTGCAAGGACGAGACGAAGTTCGGCGACCCGCGCGAGGACGTCTTCGCCGCGAAGTCGGGTTTCGGCGGCGCCGAGTACCTGCTGCCCGGCCTGGTCAGCGAGGGCCGCCGCCGCGGCCTGTCGAACCAGCGCATCGCCCAGCTGACCTCGTGGAACCCGGCGCAGCGGTTCGGCCTGCTCGGCAAGGGCACGATCGCCCCCGGCTACGACGCCGACCTCTGCCTCGTCGACACCTCGACGTCGTGGACGGTGCACGCGCAGGACTCGCTCTCGACGCAGGAGTACACGCCGTTCGAGGGGTTCGAGCTGGGCGCCCGCGTCACCGACACCTGGGTGCGCGGCCACCACGTGCTCGACCGCGGCAACGTCGTCGGAGACCCGCAGGGGCGGTACGTGCGCCGTCCCCAGGCCCGATGAGCGAGTTTGCGAGCGAATCAATGCCACAGCGCCCGCGCGAAGCGCCGGCCGAGCGCAAGCGAGGCCGAGCGATGAGCGAGCTTGCGAGCGAATCAATGTCACAGCGCCCGCGCGAAGCGCCGGCCGAGCGCAAGCGAGGCCGAGCGATGAGCGAACTTGTGAGCGAACCAGCGGCGCACCCCGGGCCGCTCGACGGGATCCGCGTCCTCGACGTCTCGACGATCCTCGCCGGGCCGCTGGTGGCGCAGATCCTCGGCGACTACGGGGCCGACGTCGTCAAGATCGAGCACCCGACCCGCGGCGACGGGATGCGCGGCCACGGGCTCGACAAGGACGGCGAGCCGCTGTGGTGGAAGATGATCAGCCGCAACAAGCGCACCGTGGGGCTCTACCTCGGCAGCGCAGAGGGCGCGGACGTCTTCCGCAGGCTCGCGCGCACCGCCGACGTCGTCATCGAGAACTTCCGGCCCGGCACCCTCGAACGCTGGGGGCTCGGCTACGACGTCCTCTCCGCCGACAACCCGGGGCTGGTGCTGCTGCGCGTCACCGGGTTCGGGCAGACCGGCCCGTACGCGAAACGGGCGGCGTTCGGCACGCTCGTGGAGTCGATGAGCGGGTTCGCGCACCTCACCGGCCAGCCCGACGGGCCGCCGACGCTGCCCGCGTTCGGCCTGGCCGACTCGATCGCCGGCATGGCGGGTGCGGCCGCCGTGTCGATGGCGCTCTACCGGCGCGAGCGCGACGGCGCGGGCCAGGAGATCGACCTCGACCTGCTCAGCCCGATCATGACGGCGGTCGGCCCCGGCGTGATCTACGCCGACCAGCTGGGCATCGACCAAGAGCGCACGGGCAATCGCTCGAACAACAACTCGCCGCGCAACACCTACCGCACGAAGGACGGCGAGTGGGTCGCGGTCTCGACGAGCGCCGACAGCATCGCGCGGCGCGTGATGCACCTGGTCGGGCACCCGGAGGTGATCGACGAGCCGTGGTTCGCCACGGGCCGCCAGCGCGCACGGCACGCCGACCTGCTCGACGAGTACGTCGGGGGCTGGATCGCGCAGCGCACGCGCGACGAGGTGGCCGCCGCGTTCGAGGAGGCGGGCGCCGCCGTCGCCCCGGTCTACCGGCCCAGCGAGCTCCTGACCGACCCGCAGATCCGGGCGCTGGACATGATCACCACGGTCGACGACCCGGCCCTGGGGCCCATGCGCATGCAGAACGTCCTGTGGCGGATGGGCCGCACGCCGGGCCGCATCCGATCGACGGGCAGGCGCATCGGCGAGGACACCGACGAGGTACTGGCCGAGGCCGGCCTCTCCGAGGGCGAGGTGGCCGGCCTCCGCGAGCGCGGCGTGATCCGCTGAACCGGCCGGCTCCGGTCACTCCGGTTCCCGCCGCGGCCGGTGATCTCGGCGGCCGGCCTCGACCGCGCCGAGGAACTGGCGGACCACGAGCCCGAGGACGAGCAGGTCGAGGAGCATCTGCGCGGCGACGACCATGCGGGCCGCCTGGCTGGTGGCCGTGATGTCCCCGAAGCCGACGGTGGCGAAGACGGTGACCGTGAAGTACAGCGAGTCGGTACGGGTGAGCGAGCCGACGTTGAAGTGCTGGGGGTTGGACCGCTCCATGACGAAGTACGTGGCGGCGAACAGGAGCAGGAACGCCGGCACGGTGATGGCGAGCGCCTCGACGGCCCGGATGGCCGAGTGTCGATGCCGGATGATCGCCCGCACCTGGTAGGCGACGATACCGGTCAGCGCGGCCAGCCCGGCCGCCAGGGACAACGCGAGCGAGACGCCCGCGACGTTGTCCAGCGGTAGCAGGTAGTACGCCAGGACCAGGACGACGGTGGTCGCGGTCGCCCGGAGCAGGCAGATGCCGACGAGCCGGCGGCGCACCGCACCCGGAAGCGGTTCGATGGGGGGAACGTCCACGCCAGGCCTCCTCGTCGTGCTCTCACGGCGCCGCGACCCGTTCGTCACATGTCCCGGATCGTCGAGCCGACCGGTGCGGACCGCCTTGACGAACTGGAGGTCCTGCTCGTTCTGATCGGTGTGAGGCCGAGCCCGTACGGCTCCGCCATCGCGGATCGGCCGTTGAACCGGGCCACCTGTCTAGTCGGGCCCGGCGTCGGTGCGGGCGGGGACGGCCGCCTGCCCACCGGTCGCCGGCTCGACGCGACACGTGGATTCCGTGGATTCCGTGGATGCGGGGTGCTCGCGGTCGGAGGTGTCGGCGCCGTCTTCATCGGCTTCGCCGTCCTCGTCCTCGGACGGTGCGGGCCTGCTGCCTTCGACCAGGCTGGACATCCATCTGGTGTTCGGGTCCACGTCGAGCAGCAGCGCCTTCGTCAGCAGCGTCAACGGGATGGCGAGCACGGCACCGATCGGGCCGATCACGAACGACCAGAAGACGAGCGACAGGAACGTCAACGACAGCGAGAGGTTCACCGTGTCGGACATGACCTTCGGCTGGATGACCGACTGGATCACGAAGTTGATCACGGCGTACGCCACGATGACCGCGAGCATGAGCCCTGGCCCGCCCTCGAGCAGGGCCAGCAGGGCGGGCGGAATGAGCCCGATGAAGTACCCGACGTTGGGGATGTAGCCGGTCAGGAAGGCGAGAAGCCCCCACAGCGCCGGCAGCGGCACCCCGATCGACCAGAGGAATGCGGCGTCGAAGGTCGCCACGATCAGCCCGAACACCGTCGTGAGCAACAGGTAGCTGCGGGTGCCGCGCACGAAGTCGTCCAGCACCCCGACGATCTCCGGGCGTTGCGGCCGCACCCGGGCCAGCCGACTCGAGAAGCCGCCGGCATCGACGCCCATGAACACGATCACGAAGATCAGGAACAGCAGGTTGGAGAAGACGCCTGCGACGCCCAGGAGCAGGTCGCCCACCAGCGCTGCCACGTGGGCGAAGTCGACCGCACCGACGGCGGCCAGGATCTGGTCGTGCCCCACGCCGAGCGAGGCGAGCCAGGCCCGCAGATCGTCGACCAGCGCCGTGAAGCTGTCCTGATAGGTCGGCAGGAGGGCCGCCAGCTCGGCGACCGACAACGCCATCGCCGACCCGAGACCCAGGATCGCCGCGACCAGCGTGATCAGCGTCGTGGTCACGGCCAGCCACCTCGGCACGCCGCGCCGGTGGAGGATGCCGGTGAGCGGGTGCACGCCGATGACGAGGATGAGCGCGAGCAGGACGGGTGCGACGATCGACGCGAACTCGCGCAGCGCCAGCACGCTGACCAGCACGCCGGACAGGGCGAGCACGACGACGAGACCACGCGGCATCACCCCGCGCCGGTCAGCGACGTCGGCCGGACCACTCACACCGCGACGCTCCCCGAGCGGGCCACCGATCGCTTCGCCCGGAACGGGTGAACCGCGGGCCGGCCGTGCATGCTCCCCTGCTTGCCGGCATCGATACCTTGTGCTTCTATGCATAAGGCTTCGAGCCATGGGAGGAAGCGGTCGTGCAGATCGACAAGGACCTGGTCGCGGCCTCGGCCACGCCGCTCGTGCTCGCGATCCTCGCCGAGGGCGAGAGCTACGGCTACGCGATCCTGAGGCGGGTGCGCGAGCTCTCGGGGGGTGAGCTCGAGTGGACCGACGGGATGCTCTACCCGCTGCTGCACCGCCTCCGCCGGCTCGGGTACGTCACCACGGAGTGGCGGACGCCGCCCGAAGGACGTCGCCGCAGGTACTACGAGATCACCGACGACGGGCGGGCGGCGCTCGCGGAGCAGCGCCGGCAGTGGGCCACGGTCACGCGTGCGTTGGGTGATGCCTGGCGAGGTCCCGGTGGGCTGATGCCGGCCCTCGGCGAGGTGTGACCCGTGGACCGGGTGGAGTCGCAGATCGCCGAGTGGCGTGCCTACGTCGCGAAGGCGCCTGCGGTCGCCGACCGCGACGTCGACGAGCTGGAGGCGCACCTCCGCGACCAGATCGCGGAGCTGGGCGCGGCCCACCTCACGACCGACGAGGCGTTCCTCGTCGCCGTGAAGCGGATGGGCGACCTCGACGGCCTCTCCCGCGAGTTCGCCCGCGAGCACAGCGGCCGGCTGTGGAAGCAGCTCGTCCTGAGCGGTGAGGAGGAGGCGGAGCGCCCGTCGGGCGGGTGGCTCGAGGCGCTCGTCCCCGCCGTCGGCGCGGCGGTCGCGGTGCAGGTCGCGCGCCTCGCCGCCGGCTTCCCGCAGGAGGAACCGGCGTGGCTGCTGCGGAACGCGGGCCTGCTCGTGCTGCCGTTCCTCGCCGGGTACTTCGCCCGGAGACGGGGCCTCGACGCCCGCGCATGGCTGCTCGCCGCCGCACCGTTCGTGCTCGCCGCGCTCGTCGTCAACCTCTACCCGTTCGCTCCGGGCTCGGCCACCGAGCTGCTCGTCGGGCTGCACCTGCCCGTCGTGCTGTGGCTGGCGGTCTCCTACCCCTACATGAACGGCACGGTCCGGGTGCACGCGCGGCGCATGGACTTCGTCCGCTTCACCGGCGAGTGGGCCATCTACTACGTGCTCATCGCCCTCGGCGGCGGCGTGCTGCTCATGCTCACCGGCGCGATCCTCGACCCGATCGGCGTCGACGTCGACCAGATCGCCCCGTGGGTGCTGCCGACGGGCGCGGCCGGAGCCGTGATCGTCGCGGCCTGGCTCGTGGAGTCCAAGCAGCACGTGGTGGAGAACATGGCACCGGTGCTCACCGTGCTCTTCACCCCGCTGTTCGCCGTGATGCTCACGGTCGCCGCGGTCACCTACCTCGTGTTCGGGGTCGCGGGAGCGTTCGACCGCGAGCTGCTCGGGGTCTTCGACGCCCTCATGGTGGTCGTGCTGGGGCTCGTCCTCTACGCGATGTCCGCGCGGGAGGAGGCCCGACCGGCCGGGCTGATGGACCGCGTCCAGCTGCTCGCCGT
The DNA here is from genome assembly GCF_039543345.1 of Pseudonocardia adelaidensis. Classification (NCBI taxonomy): domain Bacteria; kingdom Bacillati; phylum Actinomycetota; class Actinomycetes; order Pseudonocardiales; family Pseudonocardiaceae; genus Pseudonocardia; species Pseudonocardia adelaidensis. The sequence continues at coordinate 63,620 of NZ_BAABJO010000027.1, forward strand.
CGGCAGCGCCCTCCTGCTCGACCTGATGGTGCTCGGCTCGATGGTCGCCCGGATCGGCGATCTCGGGTTCACCCCGAACCGCGTGGCGGCGCTCGGCCTCAACCTCGTCCTGCTCGTGAACCTGGCCGGGACCGCCTGGCTCTCGACGCGGTTCCTCACCGGGCGGATCCCCTTCCACCGCCTCGAGCGGTGGCAGACCCGGTACCTGCCCGTCTTCGCCGCCTGGGCGGCGACGGTCGTCGCCGTCCTCCCCCTGCCGTTCGCGTTCACCTGAGTCTCGGCCTTCGGTGACCACGCGGTGCTGCTGCCGGTCCTTCCGTGGGCGCGCCGTTCTCGACCGGGGCCGGAGGGTGTCGGGCCTTCGTCGTGGTGCGGCACCCGAGACCTCTGCCGAGGTAGATCGCACGACCTGCTCGCGTGGCGGTGGAAGGCGGTCACCGAACCGGTGTTGACCGCGCTCGGCCAACGGTTCCCACCTCGGGCCGGACAGCCCGTGCCCCGCCTGCGGTGGGTGCTCGTAGTGCGCAAGACCGAGCTCTGCTTCGTGCACAGCGGGGTTCGTCTTGGCCAGCTCTCGGAACCGGGCTACTTCGGCGCGGACGGCGTCAAGGCTGACCGACGGTCCTCCGGAATGCTCGGGTCCGACCTGACGTGATCGTTCCGGAGCAGTTCGGTGAGTGGCAATCGGACTGCAGCGTGGCTGACCTCGTCGAGCGGGGTCTCCTTCGACGGCCGGTACGTTCCGCGGAACCGCGGAAGTCGGTGGGTTCAGGCAGCGGTCGTGATTCGGCGGGGCAGCAGCACGTCGAGGATGGGTTCGGGATCCAGGCGGTCGCCGTCCCAGTCCGGGGTCAGCGTGGTGTGGTCGATCCGCAGCCGGGCCTGGGTGTGCGCGTGCGCGACACGCAGGTGTTCGGTGGGCGGTGCGCAGGCTCATCCCGGCCCGCCACGACAACCAGTGCGCACAGGAGCGGATCCCGTCACCGGCCCAGCCGTCGCGGTCGTCGAACTCGGCCACCAGCTGGAGGAAGCGGGCCTGGGCGGCGGCGATGTGCCCGGCCAACCCCAACAGCTCCGATTCCAGATCGTCGATACTCATTCCGTGCAGCGGGGCGGGCAGCGAAACAATAGCGGCGACGGGCATGGAATTCCCCTGAGTCGGTGTGGCGTTCGACTTCAGGATGGCAGCCGGGTCTGACAATTCTTGAGCTGCGGAGCGCGTTCCGCGGAACGCGGTCAACGGTCGACTATCCTGCGGGCCCGATTCCCATGCCGCACCTCTGCCAAGAGCTGCGTGTCTACCCCGCCGCGTCCCGCGGAACGCAGCCTTCTCTCGTGGGCGCGCCCGGTCACCTCGGCACGGATACGATCGACCTCGATCGGGGTCTCGTGTGCTGGTCGTTGGTTCGCGTCGCTCTCACCTGCGGGCATGGTGGCTGGGTTGGGATCACTACCGAGCCCTGGGGTTGCTCTGGCGGCCGTCCCCGACCGGCGGGCACGCCCGTTCCCGACGAGACCGCCTCCGCCGGGTGCCCACGCAACTATCCGGTGGTCCCGATCCCCGCCCCACGCCCTGCCTGGAAGTGATTGCCTCCACGTAGGCACCGCACCCGCCGTGACGACCTCGTCGAGAACGGGGGTGCCCTCCAGCCGGGAACGGCTGCCCACGCAACCTCACGGCCCGGTAGCGGTGCCAACCCGGCCATTTCCAAGGGCGCGCGAGGAAGCCGTGAACCGACCGGCAGGTCCCGAGGCCTCGCTGATATCGATCGCATCGAGGCTCGAGGCGACCGGGCTCGCCAACGAGAGAAAGATCAGCTGATGGTGGCTGCGTTCCGCGGAACACGGCGGAGAAGGCAATCAGCCCCATGGAGCGAACGAAACGGGACAACAGAATAGTTGCGCAGGCACCCGGCCGCCACGGGCTCGTCGGGAACGGGCGTGCCGCGAGTCGGGTCGCTTCGGGTCCAGCGCCCCGCGGCGGCGCCGCCCTCGCGATCGGGACGGCTTCGTGAGCACCACCGCGGCACCGCCGAGCGTCCCCAAGCCGACGCCCGGACGCCGACCACGGGGGGCGGGGCTGCTGTCGCCCGAGGAGCTGCGCTTCCAGCTCGACGAGAACCGGGGCAAGGCCTCGTAGTCCGGTCGCGTCGGGGTCACGAGGGACCGGGGGTCTCCTCCACCTGGCGGATGAGCCGTTTCAGCTGGGAGATCTCGTCGTGCAGGGCCTTCGTGCCGGCCGCAGTCGGGTGGATCCAGGTGCGGCCGCGCCTGCCCTCGCAGCTCTTGGCAGATGTCCGGCGTGGCGCGCGGCACTCGACGCTGGTTCCGCCGAGCGGGCGCCTGCGAAGCTGGGCCCATGAGATACGTGGTGATCGGGGCCGGCGCCATCGGCGGGACGATCGGAGGGCGGCTGGCCGAGGCGGGCCGCGAGGTCGTGCTGGTGGCGCGGGGGGCGCACCTCGCAGCCCTGCAGGACTCCGGGCTGCGCCTCGACGACCCGGAACGCTCGCGCACGCTGCGCATCCCCGCCGTCGGCGGCGTCGACGAGGTCGGGTGGCGGACCGGCGACGTGGCCCTGTTCTGCACGAAGACCCAGGACACCGAGGCGCTGCTGGACGCCTTGCACGCCGTGGCGCCGGACGTGCCGGTCGTGTGCGCGCAGAACGGCGTGGCGAACGAGCGCTTCGCGGCCGCCCGGTTCGCCGAGGTGCAGGCGATGTGCGTGATGCTGCCCGCCGAGCACCTCACGCCCGGGCACGTCGTCGCCTACTCGGCCCCGGTACCGGGCGGGCTCGACGTCGGCCGGTACCCCGAGGGGGTCGACGAGCTCTCCGAGCGCATCGCCGCCGACCTCACGGCGGCCGGGTTCAGCTCCCTCGCCGACCCCGCCGTGATGCAGGCCAAGTACCGCAAGCTGCTCCTCAACCTCGCCAACGCCGCCGAGGCGGCGTGCGGGCCGCGGAGCCCGCGCCTCGCCGAGCTCGCCGCGGCGGCGCGCGATGAGGGCGAACGCTGCCTCGCCGCGGCCGGCATCGCGGTGCTCCCGATCGAGCAGGAGCGGGCGCGCCGCGACGGGCTGATCACGGAGCGGCCGGTGGCCGGCGCGTCGCGGAGCGGCGGGTCCACCTGGCAGAGCCTGCGGCGCGGCACCGGGTCGGTGGAGGCGCAGTACCTGAACGGCGAGATCGTCGAGCTCGGCCGCCGCTACGGGATCCCCACACCGGTGAACTCGCTGCTGCTCGACACGGTGGCCGAGATGGCCGAGGGCGCGGAGCCGCCCGGCAGCCGGGACCCGGCGCAGCTGCTCGCCGCGGTGCGGTAGTCACCGCTACGACGACGCAGCGGGCAGGTGCACGATCGCCGTGTCGTCGCTTCCGAGGTCGAGCGGGATCTCGACGTCCGGCCACCACACCACGACGATCCGCGTGCGGGCTCCCTCGGACGTCCCGTAGTGGTGCACCTCGCTGAGGATGCCGCTGAGGCCGTGCCCGCCCTTGCGCTCGATGAAGATCGGCTTACCCCGGTGTCCGGAGTGGAGCTGCCCCAGGAAGATCGCAGTGGGTTCGCTGTTCACCCGTTCCCGACCCTGTCCGCTGCCGACGTGGGTACCGCCGCCGATCACCGTAGCGGGTCGCCGCTCATCTGATGTGCCTAGCCACACATGCGGATCACGACGGGTGGGACGTGAGGTACCCGCCCATCTGCGGGAAGTGGTCCGCCGCGTCGTACTCGCGCCCGTCGTCGGTGCGCACCCGTTCGACGAGGACGCCGCGGTTGCGCCCGCGCCGGGCGTCGGCCCCCGCGACGATCACGACACCGCTCCCCCGCCGGATCACGATCCGCCCGGGCGTCCCGCCGATCGCGTCGTCGGTGACGCGGGCGCGCAGCACCCGCAGCCGCTCACCGCGGTGGAAGCAGTAGGCGTTCGGGTACGGGTCGGCCTGGGCCCGGACGAGGTTGAAGATGTCGCGCGCGGGCCAGGCCCAGTCGATGCGGTTGTCCTCCTCGCCGCGGCGGTGGAAGTACGAGGCCGCGGTCCGGTCCTGGGGCGTCCAGTCGGTGCGGCCGGTCGCCACCCGCTCCAGCGCCTCGACGGTGATCGGGCCGAACATCGCGAGGGTGCGGTCGAACAGGTCCACGACCGTGTCGTCGTCCGAAACCGGCGTGCGCAGCTGCAGGATGATGTCGCCGGCGTCGAACTCGGCGTTCATCATGTGGGCGGTGACGCCGACCTCGGGCTCGTCGTTGATCAGCGCCCAGTTCAGCGGAGCGAACCCGGCGTAGGCGGGCAGCAGCGCGTCGTGGACGTTCACGGTGCCAAGGCGCGGGAGCGAGTACACCTCCGGCGGCAGCCAGGTGCGCCAGTTCGAGACGACCATGACGTCGGCGGCGGCGCCGGCGACCGCCTCGCGGACCTCGGCGTCCTCGGCCCTGTTGCGGACCAGCAGCGGGATGCCGTGGTCGGCGGCGAGATCGGCCACCGACTCGTTGAAGATCTTCTCGTACGCGTTGTCCCCGTCCGGGTGCGTGACGATCAGCGGCACCTCGTGGCCCGCCGCGAGCACCGCCTCGATCGTCCGCCGCCCCCACGTCATGTATCCGAACGCCACGACCCGCATCCCGGTCACGGTCGCGCCCCGCGCTCCATCTCCGCCACCAGGCTGCGCGGGCGCATGTCGGACCAGTTGGCCTCGATGTGCTCCAGCACCTCCTGACGGGGGCCCGGACCGTGCACGGCCGTCCAGCCGGCCGGGATCTCCGCGAACGTCGGCCACAGGGAGTACTGGCCCTCGTCGTTGATCAGGGCGTAGAACTCGCCGCTCTCGTCGTCGAACGGGTTCGTCGACATCGTCACCGCACCTCCATCTCGCTACTCACTCCAGAGAAATCGGGAAACCGCCGGGAACCACTCGCCGATCGCGGGGGGATCGAGGAGCTGCGAGTGCGCACGGGCGACCCGCACCACCTCGAGGTCGCCCGCGACGAGGGACCGCCACCGCCGCGACGCCGTGCCGGTGAACCCGCGCTCGGGGACCGTGGCGTCGACGAACACCACGTCGCCCGCGACGGCGGCGAGCTCGGTGTGCTCGATCATGTGGTCGCTGGCCAGGTACGTCTGCACGACGCGCGCGATCTGGTCGTCGTCGAGCACGGAGAGCGTGCCGCCGTGGGCGCGCACCACCGCCACCGCGTCGGCCACGGTCATGGCGCCTGCGCGCTCCGCGGGGACCGGGTGGCCGAGCTCGACCAGCAGCCCCTCGATCGCCGCGCTGCCGTCCCACCGGTCGAGCTCCCGCCGCCCCTCGGGCAGGTGGGCGTCGAGCATCGCCAGCAGCGCGATCCGGCGTCCGCGGGCACCGAGCTCGACCGCCACCTGGTGGGCCACCGCACCGCCGAACGACCAGCCCACGAGCTGGATCGGGCCCTCCGGCGCCAGGCGCTCGACCTCGTCGGCGTACCGGCGGGCGGTCTCGGCGAGCGTCCCGGGGGCGGCGGCGGGGTCCTGCAGGCGCGGGGACTGCAGCGCGTAGAGCGGGACGTCGGCAGGCAGGTGCGGCTTCAGCCCGGCGAACTGCCAGCCCAGCCCGCTCGCCGGGTGGACCGCGAACAGGGGTGGCCGCCCGGCCCCGTCGCCGAGGACGAGGACGGGCGCCAGTCCCCCGCTGCCGCCGCCGGCACCGGCGATCCGCCGCGCGAGGGCCGACACCGTCGGCGTGGCCATCAGCTCGGCCACCGGGAGCTCGACGGCCAGGTCCCGCCGCAGGGCGGTGGCCAGCCGCACCAGCAGGAGCGAGTGCCCGCCCAGTACGAAGAAGTCGTCGTCGCGGCCGACCCCGTCCACGCCGAGGACCTCGGCGAAGATCGCGCAGAGCCTGCGCTCCAGCGCGGACGCCGGGGCGGTGCCCGTCACCGGCGCCCCGGGGGCCCGGAGCGCCGCACGGTCGATCTTCCCGTTGGGGGTGAGCGGTAGCGCGTCCATGACCGTGACGACCGACGGGACCATGTAGCCGGGCAGCCGCTCGGCGGCCGCCTCCCGGGCCGCTTCCCCGACGTCACCAGGCTCGGCCTCGAGGTGGGCGACGATCCGGTCCCCGTGCACGGCCGCCGCGGCGCGCCGCACCCCGGGGACGGACTCGAGCACCGTCTCGATCTCGGCGAGCTCGATCCGGAAGCCGCGGACCTTCACCTGGTGGTCGCTGCGGCCCAGGTACTCCAGGCAGCCGTCCGGGGTCCAGCGGACGAGGTCACCGGTGCGGTACACCCGCGCCCCGCGCCGGTGGGGGTCCGCGACGAAGCGGGAGGCGGACAGCCCGGGCCGGTTCAGGTACCCCCTGGCCACCTGCGGGCCGCCGAGGTACAGCTCGCCGACCACCCCGGGCGGCACCGGCCGCAACGCCGCGTCCAGCACGTGGGCTGTGGTGCCCGCCATCGGATGCCCGATCCCCGGCTCCCGACCCACGGCGGCGCTCGTCGCCCAGACCGTGACCTCGGTGGGGCCGTACATGTTGATGAGCCCCGCCGCGCGCCGCCCGAGCGACGTGGCCAGCCGCGCCGGCAGTGCCTCGCCGCCGACCAGCGCGGTGACCCCGGAGAGGTCGGGGTCAGCGGCGTCCAGCAGCGCGGTCCAGAGCGACGGCGTCGCCTGCACGGCGGTCACCGACTCGGCCCGCAGCACCTCGGCGAGCAAGCGCGGGTCCCGGACCTGCTCGGCCGACGCGAGCACGACGCACGCCCCGTGGGCGAGCGGCAGCATCAGCTCGAGCACCGCGATGTCGAAGGAGAGCGTGGTGACCGCGAGCAGCCGGTCGGCGGGGGTCAGCGGCAGGATCTGTCGCGCGGCGGCGAGGAAGTGCGCCAGGTTGCCGTGCGTCACGACCACGCCCTTGGGGCGGCCGGTCGAACCCGACGTGTAGATCACGTACGCCGCGGCCGCCGGGTCCGGTTCGCACCGGGGCACCGGGTCGCCCGCGACCTCGCCCATGGTGGCGAGGTCGGTGGCCGCCCCGTCGAGCAGCCCGCGGGTCGCGCCGTCGACGAGCACCACCGCCGGTGCGGCGTCCGACAGCATGTACCGCAGCCGGGCCGCGGGGAACCCCGGGTCCAGCGGCAGGAACGCGGCGCCGGCCTTCGCGATGCCCAGCAGCGCGACGATCATGTCGGGTGAGCGCGGCAGCGCCACGCCCACGGTCGTCTCCGGTCCGGCGCCGCGCGCCACGAGGCCCGCGGCGACGGCGTCGGACGCGGCGTCCAGGTCGGCGTAGGACAGCGTCGTCGCACCGGAGCGGACGGCCGGCGCGTCCGGGATACGGGCGGCGAGGTCGGCGAACCGCCGGAACCACGCGCGATCCGGCGACCCGGCATCCGGCGCGGGCTCGGCACCCCGCGACCAGCGGGCGATCGCGCGTGCGTCATCGGTGGTCAGGACGTCGAGGGTCGGGTACGGGGCGTCCGGGTCGGCGAGTGCGGCGCGCAGCAGCACCCCGAAGCGGGCGGCGAGCGATCGCGCCAGCTCCGCCGTGCAGCGCGCCGCGTCGTACTCGACGGACAGCTCGACGGGGTGCCCCGCCCCGGCGTCGACGACGGTGAACGTGAGGTCGACCTTCGGGTCGGCGGTGACGGCCGGGACCTCGCCCACCGGCAGCCCGAACGCCTCGTCGCCGCCGTCGGGCCTGCGGTGGTAGCCCAGCATCACCTGGAACACGGGGTTGCGGCCGGGCACCCGCACCGGGTTGACCGCCTCGACCACCTGCTGGAAGGGCAGGTCGGCGTGCTCGAGCGCGGCCAGCCCGGTCTCCCGCACGCGGTCGAGGAGCTGCCGGAACGACGGCGCGCCGGTGAGGTCGGTGCGGATCACGACCGTGTTGACGAAGAAGCCGACCAGCTCGTCGAGCCTCGCGTCTCCCCGTCCGGAGACCGGGCTGCCGACCGGGACGTCGGTGCCGGCGCCCATCCGCGACAGCAGCATCGCGAGCGTGGCGTGCAGGGCGAGGAACGTGCTCGACGACGACGCGCGCGCCTGCTCCCGCAGCCGGTCCATCAGGTCGGCTCCGAGCCGGACCGAGACCGTGCCGCCACCCGTCCGGCCGGTGGCGACGGAGGGCAGCGCCAGGTCCTGGGGCGCGCCGGCGAGCTGTCGCAGCCAGAAGTCCCGCTGTCGGCTGCACCGGCTGTCCGGGTCGTCGGGCGAGCCGAGGGCGGCGCGGTGCCACAGGGCGTAGTCGGCGTACTGCACGGGCAGCGCGGCGAAGTCGGGTGCCGTGCCGGACCGCCGGGCGCGGTAGGCGGCGTCGAGGTCCGCGAGCAGCGGCCGGTCCGACCACTCGTCGACGGCGATGTGGTGCAGCACGAGCGCGACCACCGTGTCGCCGGTGTCGGTCTCGCGGACCATGGTGGCCCGCACCGGGATCTGCGACGACAGCGCGAACGGCCGCGCGATCGCGGCGGCCACGACCGCCTCCGTGCCGGACGCGGGTGCGTCCCGGACGTCCACCTCGGGCACCGCGCGGTCGAGGATGCGCTGCTCGGGACCGTCCATGACCAGCGTGCGCAGCACCTCGTGCCGGCCGACGACGTCGGTCAGCGCCGCGGTGAACGCCTCGGCGTCGAGCGCGCCCCGCACGCGCAGCAGCAGCGGGTAGTTGTAGGCCGCCGACTCCGGAGCGAGCTCGTGCAGCAGCCAGAGCCGTTCCTGGGCGGGCGAGAGCGGCAGCCGTTCCGGGCGCGGCACCGGGGTCACCCTGGTCTGCGCGGTGGCCGGGCCCGCGTCGAGAACCGTGGCGAGCCGTTCGGGCGTCGAGTGGTCGAACAGCTGCCGCAGGGAGACGTCGGCGCCCAGCTCGTCGCGGACGCGACCGATCAGGCGGGTCGCGAGCAGCGAGTGGCCGCCGTGATCGAAGAAGTCGTCCTCGACGCCGAACGCCTCCTCGCCGAGTGCGCCGGCGAAGATCGCGCAGAGCGTGCGTTCGGACTCGGTCCGCGCCTCGCGGCCGCTCACCGAGACGGTGCGGGGCGCGGGCAGCGCCGCGGTGTCCAGCTTGCCGTTGACGGTCAGCGGCAGCGCGTCGACCACCGCGTACGCGCTCGGCACCAGGTAGCCCGGCATCCGGTCGCGCAGGTGGCGGCGCACCTCCTCGACCAGCCGGTCGGGATCCGCCGTGGGCTCCGCCGGGATCAGATAGGCGACGAGCCGCTTGCCACCTGCGCCGTCGTCGGCGGCGATGACGGCGCTGCGGCGCACGCCGGGAGCCGCGGTCGCGTTCGCCTCGATCTCGCCCAGCTCGACCCGGTGGCCGCGGATCTTCACCTGGTCGTCGGTGCGGCCGAGGAAGTCGATGTTGCCGTCGGCCCGGACCCGCACCAGGTCGCCGGTGCGGTACATCCGGGTGCCGGAGCCGGTCGGATCGGCGACGAACCGCTCCGCGGTGAGCGCCGGCCGGTTCAGGTAGCCGCGCGCCATGCCGACACCCGCGATGTACAGCTCCCCCGCCACGCCCGCGGGCACCGGGCGCAGCCACTCGTCCAGCACGAGGGCCCGGGTGTTCCAGATCGGGGTACCCACGGTGGCGGTCGGGCTGTCCGTGGTGCCGCCGCCGAGGGTGTTGATCGTGTACTCGGTGGGGCCGTACAGGTTGTAGCCGAGCACCCCGTCGGCGTCGCGCAGGGAGGCCCAGAGGCTCTCCGGCGCCGCCTCGCCGCCGAGGAGCACCAGCGCGGGGCGGTGCCCGTCGAGCAGGCCCACCTCGACCAGGTGCTGGGCGTAGGTCGGCGTCACGTTCACGACGTCGATCAGGTGGCGGTCGCAGTACTCCACCAGTGCGCGCGCGTCGCGGCGCAGGTCCTCGTCACAGACGTGCACGTGGTGGCCCTCCACCAGCCACAGCAGCTCCTCCCACGACATGTCGAAGGAGAACGAGACGGTGTGCGCGATCCGCAGCCCGCGGCCGGCGGCGGCGACCACCGGGCCGAAGATCGCCTCCCGGTGGTTGAGCAGCATGTTCGTCAACCCGCGGTAGGGGGTGACGACGCCCTTCGGGCGCCCGGTCGAGCCGGAGGTGTAGATGACGTACGCCGGGTGGTCGAGCCGGGTGGAACCGACCCGTGAGTGGATTCGAGTGCTATCGCCCTCGTATCCACTCACCACCTCGGGGGAGTCGACACGGATCATCGGGACCTCGCACATCGCCAGCCGGGGCTCCACCGCCGTGGTGGTGAGCAGTAGTGCCGGGGCCGCGTCGTCCACGATCGTCCGCAGTCGCTCGTCGGGGTGGTCGAGCTCCAGCGGCAGGTAGGCCGCGCCCGCCCGGAGCACCGCGAACAGCGCCACCACCATCTCGGTCGACCGGGGCAGCGCGAGCGCGACGATCGTCTCCGGCCCCGCGCCACGCGCGACCAGCAGCCGGGCCGCCCGGGAGACCGCGCCGTCCAGCTCCCGGTAGGTCAGCGTGGTGGAGCCGCAGGTCAGGGCCGGGGCGTCCGGCGTCGCCGCCGCCTGCCGCGCCAGCAGCTCGGCGATCGTGAGGTCGCCGATCGGGTGCTCGCGGGCGGCGTCGGCCGCCTCCTGCGCCGCCACCTCGGCCGGGGTGAGCACCGGCAGGGCCGCCAGCGGCGAGGTGACGTCGTGCGCGAGGCGGTGCAGCAGCCGCTCCAGCCGCCCGAGCAGCGCCGCTGCGTCGGCCTCGTCGACGACGTCCGGCCGGTACTCGAGCTTCACCCACAACCGCCTGCCCGGCATCACCACCCAGGTCAGCGGGTAGTGGGTGGCGTCGACGCTGCGCACCCCGACGATCCCGTTGCCGGACTCGAGATCGGCGAAGGTGTCGTCGTCCAGGAAGTTCTGCAGGACGTAGAGGCTGTCGAAGAGCGGGCCCCGGCCCGCAGCGCGCTGGATGTCACCGAGGCCCAGGTACTCGTGCGGCATGGCGTCGACGCGGTGCCGCTGTACCTCCTGCATCGCCTGCGCGACGGTCGCCGCCGGGTCGAGCCGGACGCGGGCGGGCACCGTGTTGAGGAAGACGCCGACGACGTCGTCGATGTCGTCGAGCTCGGTGGGCCGGCCGGCCACCGTGGTGCCGATGACGACGTCGCTGCTCCCGGCTGCGTGCCCCAGCACCACCGCCAACGCGGTGCTGACCAGCGCGTTCAGCGTGACGCCCGCCGCCCGGACCTGCGCGGTGAGCCGGGCGGTGACCTCCTCCGGGATCTCGGCCGAGATCCGCCGGGCCAGCACCGGCGCGGTGCCGGCGGCCTGCGGGTACAGCAGGGTCGGCCCGGGCAGGCCGGCGAACGCCTCCCGCCAGAACTCCGTGGATGCCGCGGCGTCCTGGCGGCGCAGCCAGTCGAGGTAGTCGACGAAGCTCCCCCGCGAGGGCCGGAGCGGCTCCCCCCGGTAGGCGGCGAAGAGCTGGGTCAGCACCAGCTCGCGCGACCAGCCGTCCCACAGCAGCAGGTGGTAGGTGAACAGCAACCGGTCCCGTCCGCCGGGCCCGTGGATCACGGCGAACCGGGCCAGCGGTGGTTCCCGCAGGTCGAAGGGCGTGGCGCGATCGGCGTCGGTGATCTCCGCGATGCGGCGCTCCGCCGCGTCCGGGGCGAGGTGCGACAGGTCGACCTCGGTCATCCGGCACCGCAACCCGGAGCCGACGAACGCCACCGCGCGCCCGTCGCCCGTGGCGCGGAAGCCCAGGCGGGTCGCCGCGTTGGCGGCGAGCACCTGCTCGTAGGCCGCAGCCAGCCGGCGGGCGTCGAGCCCGCGGTCGAAGTCGAACGCGTTCTGCGCCAGGTAGACGTCGGCGTCGGCGGCCAGCTCGGCCTGGAACCAGATCCCCTCCTGCAGCGGGGACAGCGGCCAGACCTCCTCGACCGGCTCCGGGGCGCGGCCGGCGTCCGCCAGCTCCCGGAGGACCGCGCCGAAGGCGTCCCGCAGGTCGCCGAGCGCCCCGTCGCCGAGCCACCCGTCGGCGTAGGTGAGCACGACCTGCAGCTCGGGCCCGTCCGCGGTGTCCTCGCAGTAGGCGTTGACCTCCAGCAGGTACGGCGTGCCCATGTCCGGCGCGGACCCCACGCGCAGCGCCGCGGTCTCCGGCGCCGCCTCCCAGTCGCCCGAGCCCGGCGCCCCGAAGCGCCCCAGGTAGTTGAACAGCACCTGCGGCTGCCCGAGGCGGGCGAGGGCCGCCGCGGTACGGGCGTTGCAGTAGCGCAGCAGCCCGTAGCCGCAGCCGCCGTCGGGCGCCGCCCGCAGCCGGTCGCGCACCTCGCCGATGCGGTCGAGCGGCTCGCCGGCGCCCGCCGGCAGCCGCACCGGGGCGATCGAGGTGAACCAGCCGACGGTGCGGGACAGGTCGAGATCGCGTCCGAGGTCCTCGCGCCCGTGCCGCTCCAGGTCGATCGCGAGGTCCCCGTCGGCGAGGCCGCGCGCCTCCCGCCAGCGGGAGACGGCCACCCGGAGGGCGGTCACCAGCGTCTCCGTGACGTCCGCGCGCGCTGCGGCGGGCACGGTGGTGAGCAGCGGCAGCGTCTCGTCCGCGCTGAGCCGGAACCGGTGCTCCCGCGTGTCGCCGACCGTGCGGCCCACCACGAGCTGGGTCGGGTCGAGCTCGGCGCCCGGGGCGAGCACCTCGCTCCAGTGCGGGAACTCGGCGAGCCTGCCGTCCTGCGCGGAGGTCTCGTTGAGCACGCGGGCGTAGGTCCGCAGCGACGTCGCGGCGGGTTCGAGCGCGCCGCCCTCCCACGCCGCGCGCACGTCGTCGCGCAGGATCCGCCATGAGACGCCGTCGACGGCGAGGTGGTGCACCACCAGCAGGAGCCGGCCCGGTTCGGCGCCGCGGTCGAAGAAGACCGCGGCCACCATCCGGCCCTCGTCCGGGCGCAGCCGGTCCGCCGCGGCGTCGGACTCGGCGCCCAGCAGGTCGGTGAAGGTGGCGTCGTCGAGGTCGCGGGCGTCCACGACGGTGAACACGCCGTCGGGGAGGTCCCGCGCGGTCTCGAGGGCCCAGAGCACCGGCGCGGGCCGGGACAGCCGCAGCCGCAGCGCGTCGTGCCGGCGCAGCAGCTCGGTGACCACCGCGCCGATCCGCTCCGCCGTCGCCCCGGGCGGCGTGAGCAGCAGCTCGGACTGGTTGAAGCGGTCGACGTTGCCCCCGAGCTCGGCGAGCCGGTGCACGATCGGGGTCAGCATCACCGAGCCGAGCGCGTCCGGGTCCTCGTCGGGCACGGCGGGCGCCTGCGGGCCGGCCAGCGCCGCGAGCGCCGCGGGCGTCCGGTGGGTGAACACGTCGCGCGGGGTCACCCGCAGCCCGAGCCGCTTCATCCGGTTCACCAGCTGCAGGGCGATGATGCTGTCGCCGCCGAGGGTGAAGAAGTCGGCGTCGACGCCGGGGGTCTCGATGCCGAGGATCTCGCCGAACAGCTCCGCCAAGGCCCCGGCCCCCGTCCTCTCGGCGGGCTGCGGGGACGGGTGCGGCCCGGCGAGGGTGAGGGCGTCGCGGTCGAGCTTCCCGTTGATCGTCAGCGGCAGGCCGTCGACCACGGCGAAGACGGCGGGAACCATGTGTGCGGGCAGCACCGTCGCGGCGTGCCGGCGCGCCGCGTCGACGTCCACGCCGTTCCCGACCAGGTGCGCGACCAGCCGCGGGCGGTCCTGCGCATCGCGCTGCACGCTCACCGCCGCGCCGTCGATCCCGTCGAGCTCCAGCAGCGCCGCCTCGACCTCCCCCGGTTCGATCCGGAACCCGCGCAGCTTCAGCTGGTCGTCCGACCGGCCCATGTGGACCAGCTCCCCGTCCTCGGTCCACCGGGCGACGTCGCCGCTGCGGTAGAGCCGCTGCCCGTCGGGGCCCGCGACGAACCGGGACGCGGTGAGGCCGGGGCGGTCGAGGTAGCCGCGGGCCAGCTGCGGGCCTGCGACGTAGACCTCACCCGTGACGCCGGGCGGCACCGGCTGCAGGTAGCGGTCGAGCACGTGCACCGTGAGCCCCGCGAGCGGCACTCCGATCACGCTGTCGGCGCGCGCCGCGTCGTCCGCGGTGAGCGCCCGTAGGGTGACGTGCACGCAGGTCTCGGTGATCCCGTACATGTTCACGAGCCGCGGCGCCGAGTCGCCGTGGCGTCCGTACCAGGGCGCGAGCCTGCGCGGGTCCAGCGCCTCGCCGCCGAGGACGACGTACCGGAGCGCGAGCGGTCGGCTGCTGCCGCGGTCGGCCGCGATCAGCGAGTAGAAGGCCGACGGGGTCTGGTTGAGCACGGTGACGCCCTCGTCGGAGAGCAGCGCGTGGAACCGTTCGGGGTCGCGGGCGACGTCGTGGTCGACGACGACGAGGCGGCCCCCGTGCAGCAGCGCGCCCCAGATCTCCCACACCGAGAAGTCGAAGGCGTAGGAGTGGAAGAGCGTCCACACGTCGTCGGGCCCGAAGTCGAAGTCGGCCGCGGCGCCGGCGAGGAGCGCGGTGACGCTGCGGTGCGGTACCGCGACGCCCTTCGGCCGGCCGGTGGAACCGGACGTGTAGATGACGTAGGCGTCGGCGTCGGGGTGCCCGATGCACACCGGGCCCGCCGCCGGATCCACGACGCCCGGGTCGTCCAGGACGAGCACGGCCGGGCCGCCCTCGGGCAGCACGTCGGTCGTCCCGGCCACCGCCAGCACGCACTCGGGCGTGGAGTCGTCGAGGATGTAGGCGATCCGGGCCGCCGGGGACGCCGGGTCGATCGGCACGTAGCAGCCGCCCGCCTTGAGCACACCGACGATCGCGACGATCAGGTCGGCCGACCGGGGCAGCACGATCGCGACCCGCGAGCCCGGCCGCACCCCGTGCGCCACCAGTCGGTGCGCCAGCGCGTCCGACCGGACGTCGAGCTCGGTGAAGCTCAGCTCCACGCGCTGGTCGCGGACGGCAACCGCGTCCGGACGCTCGCGCGCGACCTCGGTGAACCGGTTGGCCAGCGTGCGGTCGTCGCGGCCGGGCAACGCGCGCGCGACGGGGGGCGTGGCGCCGACCCGGAGCCCGGCGACCGGCACCGCCGGGTCATCGGCGAACTGTTCGAGGAGCAGCGCCATCGCCTCGACGAGCCGCCGGGCGAACCCCTCCTCGACGAGCCCGGTGTCGTAGGTGATCTTGAGCCGCAACCGCTCGTCCGGGTGCACCACGAGCGCCACCGGGTAGTGCGCGGCGTCGGTGCCGTCGATCCACTCCGCGGCCGGTACGCCCTCCGCGGGTTCCGGCGCCTCGGTGACGGCGAAGTTCTCGACCACGACGATCGTGTCGAACAGCTCGCTCACGCCCGCGATCCGGGCCAGCTCCACCAGGCCGATGTGCTGGTGGTCGAGCACGGCGCTCTGCTGGTCCTGCAGCCGCGCGAAGACGGCGTCGAGGGGGTCGGCCGCCGCCCACTCCATCGGCACCGGCAGGGTGTTGATCATCGGTCCGACGATCTCCTCGACGCCGGCCGCGTTCTCCGCCCGGCCCGACACCGTGGAGCCGAACACCACGCGCTCCCGGCCGAGCGTGCGGCCGAGCACCAGACCCCACGCGCCGTGCAGGACGGTGGACAGGGTCACCCCGGCGGCCCGGGCCCGGTCGGCGAGCCGCGCAGACACCTGCGCCGAGAGCTCGTGCTGCACGTCGGCGTGGGACGAGACGTCGGCGCCGCGCGGCGCGTCGATCAGCTTCGTGGGCCCGTCGACGCCCGCGAGCGCCTCGACCCAGACCTCCCGCGACGCGGCCGGGTCGCGAGCGGCGAGCCGGGCGACGTGGTCGGCGAAGGTCACCGCGGGCACGGGCAGGTCGGCCCGGCGGGTCCGCACGAGCTGCCGGTAGGCGGCCATGACGTCGTCGAACATCAGCGGGTACGACCAGCCGTCGGCCAGGAGGTGGTGCATGGTCTGGACGAGGCGGTGCCGGTCGTCGGCGAGGGTCACGAGCGTGTAGCGCAGGAGCGGCGGCGCGGCGAGGTCGAAGACGGTGCGGAACCGCGCGGCAGCGACGTCGGCGAACGCGTCCGGGCGGTCGCGGAGGTCCACGGCCTCCCAGTCCAGGTCCACCCGCCCGGCGACCACCTGCACCACCCGGCCGTCCGCGAGCTCGCGGAAGCAGGCACGCAGCACCGGGTGCCGGTGCACCATCGCCTCCACCGCGCGACGCAGCAGTTCCCCGTCGAGCGCACCGCGCAGTTCGAGGACGTGCTGGATCACGTACGGGTCCCGGTCGGTGCTCTGCACCGAGTGGAAGTACATCCCCTGCTGCAGCGGCAGCAGCGGGAGCACGTCGGCCGGGCCGCCCGGGATCGTCGCCTCCAGCTCGGCGACGTCGTCCGCGGTCATCGCGACGAGCGGGAAGTCGGACGGCGTGTGGCCGGCCAGCTCGCGCGAGCTCGCGACGGCGCGCAACGCCTGCTCCCACAGCGAGGCGAGCTGCTCGATCTCGGCGCGGGACAGGATCCCCGTCGGCCAGGCGAGCGTCGCGGAGAACTCCGGCCCGGCCGCGCTGTCGTGGGCAGCGCCGTCATGGGTCATCGCGTTGACCGACAGCGCCCGCACCTCGGACGCGGGGTCCACGCCCTCGCCCAGCGCGTCGTAGTCGGCGACCGGCTCCCAATCGGCCTCGGCGCCCGCGCCGAAGCGGCCCAGGTAGTTGAACAGGATCTGCGGCTCGACGTCCGGCAGGTCGACGCTCGCGTCGAGGTCGTTCAGCACGCCGTAGCCGATGCCGCGGCCGGGCACGCGGAGCTGTTCCTTCACTGCCTTGACGGCGCGGGCCAGGCCGGCCCCGCCCCCGACGACGTCGTCCCACTCGACCACACCGGGGTCGAGCCGCACCGGGTGGAGCGAGGTGAACCAACCGACCGTCCGGGACAGGTCGAGCGGACCGTCGAACTCGAACGGCTCGGGCTCCCGGCCGTGCCCTTCGAGGCTGAGCAGCACGGCAGAGGAGTCACCGCGCCCGCGGACGCGGCGCCAGTGCGCGACCGCCAGTGCGAAGGCGCCCAGCAGGACGTCGTTGACGCCACCGAAGATCGCGGCCGGCACCGTGGACAGCAACGGCCCGGTGACGTCGGCGGGCAGGCGCAGCGTCACCGTGTCGGTGGTCGCGGCGACGTCGACCGCGGGGTCCAGCGGCCGGGAGCCGAGGTCCGGATCCGGCGTGCCCGCCATGTCGCGCCAGTACGCGGCCTCGCCGTGGAACAGGCCGCGGTCGGCCGCCGAGCGCACCCGCAGCGCCCAGGTGCGGAAGGACGTGGCGACCTCGTCGAGCCGCGGTTCGCGCCCGGCGCGGACGGCCGACCAGGCCTGGGCGAGGTCGGCGGTGAGGATGCGCCACGACACGCCGTCGACCACCAGGTGGTGCACGACCAGCAGCAGGCACCCCGGACCGGCCGCGTCCCGGAACCAGTGGGCGCGCACCATCGTCCCGCCGCGCGCGTCCAGGGCGGCGGCCGCGGCACGGGTGGCGGCGGCCATCTCCTCCGGCGTCGGACGGCCGGTGCGGTCGGTGACCTCCAGCAGGCGGGCGACGCCCGTGGCGCCGGGTTCCGGCACGGTGAGGTGCCAGGGTCCCGCCCCGTCGACGCGGGCCCGCAGCAGGTCGTGCCGATCGAGGATCGCGGCCAGCACCGTCTGCAGCTCGTCGCTGGTCATGCCGGCCGGGGTCCGCAGGACCATCGACTGGGAGAAGTTGCCGAGGGGCATCCGCTCGAACGCCGCCAGGATCGGCGTGTTCGGCACGGCGCCCACGCCGGAGTCCCGCACCGCGCGCGGCCGCTCGCCCTCGACGGCGAGCCCGGCGGCCATCGCCTGCACCGTCCGCTTGCGGAAGACGTCACGGGGTGCGAGGTCGAGGCCCGCTTTCCGGGCCCGCCCGCAGAGCGTGATCGACGAGATGCTGTCGCCGCCGAGGGTGAAGAAGTCCTCGTCGACGCCGACCTCGGCCACGCCGACGACCGAGGCGACGATCCCGGCGAGCACCCGCTCCGCCTCCGTGCTCGGCGCCCGGCCACCCCGGCGCGCCACGGGCCCCGGTTCGGGCAGCGCCGCGGCGTCGAGCTTGCCGTTGACGGTGAGCGGCAGGTCGTCGACCACACCCCACAGCGCCGGGACCATGTAGTCGGGCAGCACCGCGGCGAGGGCCGCCTGCAGCGATGACGGCAGCTCGTCCCGGTCGTCGACGCCCCCGTCGGGCACGACGTAGGCCGCGAGCCGCTTCACGTCGCCCTCGGCACGGACGACCACCGCGACGCGCCGCACGCCGGCCTGCCCGGCGAGCACCGACTCGATCTCGCCGAGCTCCACGCGATAGCCGCGGATCTTCACCTGGTCGTCGGTGCGGCCGAGGAAGTCGAGGTTGCCGTCCGGGCGGCGGCGCACGAGGTCGCCGGTGCGGTACATGCGCCCGCCCGGGCTCCACGGGTCGGCGACGAACCGCTCGGCGGTGAGCCCGGGCCGGTGCAGGTAGCCGCGCGCGAGCCCGGCGCCCGCGATGTAGAGCTCCCCCACCACGCCGACGTCCACCGGCCGCAGCCAGCCGTCGAGCACGTGGGCGCGGGTGTTGGAGATCGGGTGCCCGACCGTGGAGGTCGCGCTCTCCCCGGTACCCGCGCCGAGCGTGTTGATCGTGTACTCGGTGGGGCCGTAGAGGTTGTAGCCGAGGGTGCCGCTCTCGCGCAGCGCCGTCCAGAGGCTCTCCGGAACGGCCTCCCCGCCGAGCAGCATCAGCGCGAGGGGGTGCCGGGTCACCAGTCCTTCCTCGATGAGGACCTGGGCGTAGGTCGGCGTCACGTTCACGACGTCGATCCCGTGGCGGGCGCAGTAGTCGACGAGGGCGCGCGCGTCGCGGCGCAGGTCCTCGTCGCAGACGTGCACCTCGTGCCCCTCGACGAGCCAGAGCAGCTCCTCCCAGGACATGTCGAAGGAGAACGACACCGTGTGCGCGATGCGCAGCCGCCTGCCCCCGGCCGCGGCCACGGTCGGGTCGAAGATCTCCCTCCGGTGGTTGAGCTGCATGTTCGTCAGCCCGCGGTACGGGGTGACCACGCCCTTGGGGCGCCCGGTGGACCCCGACGTGTAGATGACGTACGCGGGGTGGTCGAGGCGGCCGGGGCGGCCCGCCGCGAACGGCGCCGGGGCCGCGGCCGGGTATCCGGTGAGGTCGAGGGTGTCGAGATCGGTCACCGGGGTGGCCGTGCCGGCGAACCGGGACGACACCGCGGAGGTCGACAGCACCACCATCGGCCGCGCGTCCGCGATCACGCCGGCCAGCCGCTCGTCCGGGTACTCCAGGTCCAGCGGCAGGTAGGCCGCACCCGTCCGCAGCACCGCGAACAGCGCGACGACCATGTCGACGGACCGCGGGAGCGCCAGGCCCACGATCCGCTCGGGCTCGGCACCGGCGGCCAGCAGGTGGTGCGCCAGCCGGTTCACCCGCGCGTCGAGCTCCTCGAAGCTCAGCCGCGCGGCGCCGCACACCAGCGCGGTCTCGGCCGGCCCGGCCGCGGCCCGCTCGGCGAGCAGGTCGGCGATGGTCTCCGCGCCGACGGGCTGGACGGCCTTCTCCCACTCGGCCGCCATGGCGGCGCGGTCCGCGGGCGTCTGCAGCGCCAGCTCGCCGACGGGCTGCCCGAGGTCCAGCCCCAGCAGCACCTGCTCGAGCCGGGCGAGCAGGGCCGCCGCGGTCTTCCGGGGCACCACGTCGCCCCGGTACTCGAGCTTGATCCACAGCCGCTCGCCCGGGTACACCACCCAGGTCAACGGGTAGTGGGTGGAGTCGACGCCGGCCGCCGAGAGGATGCCGTGCTCGGCCTCCAGCTCGGTGAACGTGTCGTCGTCGACGAAGTTCTGCAGGACGTAGAGGTTGTCGAACAGCTGCCCGCGGCCGACGGCGCGCTGGACGTCGCCGAGGCCCAGGTACTCGTACGGCATCATCGCGATGCGCTGCTCGTGCATGCCGCGCACGGCGTCGGCCGTGGTGGCGCGGGGGTCCACGTGCACGCGGGCCGGGATGGTGTTGAGGAAGACGCCCACGACCGACTCGATGCCCTCGACCTCGGTGGGGCGGCCGGCCACGGTCATCCCGAACACCACGTCGTCGGTGCCCGCGGCGTGGCCGAGCACCAGCCCGAGCGCGGTGGCCACGACGGAGTTCAGGGTCACGCCGATCGAGCGCGCCTGCCCGGACAGGCGTGCGGTGTCCTCGGGGGTGAGCTCCACCGACATCCGGGTGGCGATCACCGGGTCGGTGCCGACGGCCGCCGGGAAGAGGATCGTCGGGTCCGAGAGGTCCGCGAACGCCCCCGACCACGCCGCCGCCGCGGCCTCGTCGTCCTGCCCGGCGAGCCACGCCAGGTAGTCGGGGAACTGCGCGCGGACCGGCGCCGGCAGGGCGCCTCCCCGGCGGACCGCGGCGTAGGCGCCGAACAGCCTGCGCAGCACCAGCTCCCGCGACCAGCCGTCCCACAGGAGCAGGTGGCGGGTGAGGAGCAGGCGGTCCCGCCCGTCCCCGCGCAGCACGGTGAGCCGCACCAGTGGCGGGCACGTGAGGTCGAACGGGGTGCGCCGGTCGGCGGCCATGATCGCCTCGGTGCGCTCCGCGCGCTCCGCGTCGGTCATCCCCGACAGATCGATCTCCGTGACCGGCGGCGCGAGGCCCGCGGCGACGACGGCGACCGGGCGGTCGAGCCCGGCGTCGGTGAAGCCCAGTCGCAGCGCCGAGTTCTGCTCCAGCAGGAGCGAGCACGCCTCTCGCAGCGCGTCCACGTCGAGCCGGGCGTCGAGGTCGAACGCGTCCTGCGCGAGGTACACGTCCCCCTCGCCCGCGATCCGGGACTGGAAGAACAGGCCCTCCTGGAGCGGCGACAGCGGCCAGACGTCGGCGACCGGGCCGGGGCTCGCCGCCTCGATCGCCTGTACGTCGTCCAGGGAGAGGTCGACGAGCGGGAAGTCCGACGGCGTGTGCCCGCGCAGCTCGGCACACCGCGCGAGTGCGCGTAGCGCGTCGGCCCAGAGCGACGCCAGCTCGCCGACCTCGGCCGCACCGAGGATGCCGGTCGGCCAGGTCAGGGTCGCCGAGCCGTCGCCCATCACGTTGATCTCGAGCGCGTCGACGGGCGAGCGCGGGTCGAGCCCCGAGCCGACGGTGGTGAAGCCCCAGTCCTCGTCGGGGCCCCCGGCGCTGCGGCCGCGGTGGTTGAACACGATCTGCGGGGTGACCGCGGGCAGGTCGGCGCCGTGGTCGAGGTATCGCAGGACGCCGTAGCCGATGCCGGCCGACGGCACCCGCAGCTGGTCCTTGACCAGCTTCGCCGCCCTGGCGAGCTGCGGACCCGCTCCCCACGAGACCTCTCCCGGGTCGAGCCGCACCGGGTAGATGCTCGTGAACGATCCGACGGTGCGGGACAGGTCGACGTGGCGGCCGAAGAGGTCGCCCTCCCGGCCGTGCGCCTTCACCCCCAGCAGCACCGCGGATCCGGCGTTGACGCCCCGTCCGCGCCGCCACCGCTGCATCGCGAGCGCGAACCCGGTGAGCAGGATGTCGTCGGCGCGGCCGTGGATCGCCTGCGCGGGGTCCCCGAACGCCTCGGGTGGCAGGTCGACGGCGAGGGTGTCGGTGGTCGCGTCGACGTCGACGTGCGGGTCGAGCGCCCGGTGGCCGAGTGCCGGGTCGGCGGTGTTCAGCACCTCCCGCCAGTAGGGGAGCTCGGAGCGGAAGTCGGCGTTCCGGAGGACCTGCGACCAGGTCCGGTACGAGGTCCCCACCGGCTCCGGCTCGGGCTCGCGTCCCGCGGCGACGGCCTGCCATGCGGCGGCCAGGTCGGCGGTCAGGATCCGCCAGGACACGCCGTCGATCACCAGGTGGTGCGCGACCAGCAGCAGCCGTCCCGCGTCGCGGAACCAGTGCGCGCGCAGCATGATCCCGCGCCGCGCGTCGAGCCGGGCGGCCTCCTCCCGGGTGGCGCGCTCGACCACCTCCGGCGACGGTTCGGCGGCGCTCACGCTGATCGGGACGCCCGCGGCAGCTGCGTCCGGCACGGTGACCGCCCATCCCTCGTCGGCCGCTGTGCCGACCACGGCCCGCAGCAGCGGGTGCCGGTCGGCGACGGCCCGCAGGATGCGGTCCAGGTCGTCGTGCGTCAGCGGTGCGGGCGTGCGGACCAGCATCGACTGGGAGAAGTTGTCGAGGGGGATGCCGTTCGCCGCGACCTCCGCCATGACGGGCGTGAGCGGCACCGGCCCGGCGCCGTCGTCCGCCTCCGGGACGGGGATCTGCTCGGGGTCGTCGCCGGGCCCCGCGGCGAGTGCCTGCACGGTGCGCAGCCGGAAGATGTCGCGCGGCGTGATCCGCATCCCGGCGCGGCGGGCCCGGCCGGACACCGCGATCGAGGTGATGCTGTCGCCACCCAGCGCGAAGAAGTCGTCGTCGATGCCCACCCGGTCCAGCCGCAGCGCGTCGGCGAACAGGCCGCAGAGCCGCTCCTCCCGCTCGGTGCGCGGCCCGCGGCCGGAGACGAGGCTCCCGAAGTCGGGGTCCGGCAGCGCCGCCCGGTCGAGCTTGCCGTTCGGCGTCAGCGGGAACGCGTCGAGCGCCACCACGATCGAGGGCACCATGTGCTCCGGCAGGACCTGCGCCACTCGCTCCCGCAACGCCTCGCGGTCCACCGACCCGACCACGTAGGCGACGAGCCGGCCGTCCCGCACGACCACCACGGCGCGCGCGGCGTCGCCTGCGGTGACGAGCGCGGCCTCGACCTCCCCCGGCTCGATCCGGAAGCCGCGCACCTGCACCTGGTGGTCGCCGCGGCCGAGGATCTCCAGCACGCCGGTGTCGTCCCAGCGGGCGAGGTCGCCGCTGCGGTACATCCGCTCGCCGGGCATGAACGGGTCGGCGACGAAGCGCTCCGCCGTGAGGCCCGGCCGGTCGAGGTAGCCGTACGCCAGCTGCACGCCGGCGATGTACAGCTCTCCCGCCACGCCGGGTGGCACCGGGCGCAGGGCGCTGTCCAGCACGTGGAGCCGGGTGTTGGCGACGGGCCGCCCGACCGGCACCGACCGCCCGACCGGCAGTTCCGCCGTGTCCCACGCGGTGACGTCGATCGCGGCCTCGGTGGGGCCGTAGACGTTGTGCAGTTCGCAGTCGCGCAGTTCGGCGATGCCGGCGAAGCGGGCGACGACGTCCGCGGGCAGCGCCTCCCCGCCGCAGATCACGCGCCGCAGCGAGGTGCAGTCGCGCACCGCCGGTTCCTCGAGGAACACCGCGAACATCGACGGCACGAACTGGGCGGTGGTGACGTGGTGGGTCTGGATGAGCTCGGCGAGGTACGCGGCGTCCCTGTGCCCGTCCGGCTTCGCGATCACCATCGTGGCGCCGGACATCAACGGCCAGAACAGCTCCCGCAGCGACGCGTCGAAGCTCGACGGCGTCTTCAGCAGGGTGGGCTCGCCCGGCTCCAGCCGGTAGGTCTCCTGCATCCACGACAGGAAGTTGCCGGCGGCGCGGTGCGGCACCACCACGCCCTTCGGGCGACCGGTGGAGCCGGAGGTGTAGATGACGTACGCCGGGTCGGCGGGCGAGACCGGGACGTCGGGGCCGGACGCGTCCCCGTCCGCGGGGACGGCCGCCGGATCGTCGATCACGTGCGAGGGCCCGGCGTCGTCGAGCATGAACGCGATCCGCTCGGCCGGGTAGCCGGGATCGATCGGCAGGTAGGCCGCACCCGCCTTGTGCACCGCGTACAGCGCGACGATGAGCTCGACCGAGCGCTCCAGCACGACGGCCACCACCGAGCCGCGCCTGACGCCCCGCGCGATCAGGCTGTGGGCGAGGCGGTTCGCCCGCGCGTTCAGCTCGCCGTAGCTGACCGACGCGCCCTCGAACACCACCGCGGTGGTCCCGGGGGTGTGCGCCGCCCAGTGCTCGAAGCGGCTGCGCAGCGTGGGGGCGCCCAGGTCGTGAGCGGTGTCGTTGAAGGTGTCGAGCACCAGGGCGCACTGGTCGGCGTCGACCACCTCCAGCCGGCCGACCGGGACGCTCGCGTCGACCGCCAGCTGGTCGAGGATCCGCGTGACCTGCCGCAGCAGCCTGCGGGCGAGGCCCTCCTCCACCAGGCCGACGTCGAACTTCACCTGCAGCAGCAGCCGCTCGCCGGGGAAGGCGACCATCGACACCGGGTAGTGCGAGAACGTGGTCGAGGTGAACCCGCGCACCGACAGGCCGTCGTCGGCGGGCGCGTAGACCTCGGGGAAGTTCTCGACGATCACGAGCGTGTCGAACAGCGTGCGCAGGCCACGCGACCGCGTCAGCTCGGCGAGCCCCGCGTGCTGGTGGTCGAGCACCGCGGCCTGCTCGTCCTGCAGCCTGCGCACCACGTCGCCGACCGGCTCGTGCTTCGCCCACGCCATCGGCACCGGAACGGTGTTGATCAGCAGCCCGACGACCGAGTCGACTCCCTGCACGGACTGCCCGGCCCGCCCGGACACCGTCGACCCGAAGACGACGGAGTCGTCGCCGACGGCGCGGCCCAGGA
Organism: Pseudonocardia adelaidensis; assembly: GCF_039543345.1. Taxonomy (NCBI): domain Bacteria; kingdom Bacillati; phylum Actinomycetota; class Actinomycetes; order Pseudonocardiales; family Pseudonocardiaceae; genus Pseudonocardia; species Pseudonocardia adelaidensis. The sequence continues at coordinate 88,124 of NZ_BAABJO010000027.1, forward strand.
GCAGCCCCCATGCGGCGTGCAGCACCGTGCTGAGGGTGACGCCGAGGTCGCGCGCCGCGGCGGCCAGCGCCGCCGTCCGCTCGGCCGACAGCTCCTCGGCGACGATGCGGTGCTCGCCGACCGCGGCGCCCGGGTCGGCGTCCACGAGCAGGGTCGGCTCGTCGACGCCCCCCAGCGCGTCGGACCACACCGCGGCGGTCTCCCGCGCGTCCGCCCGTGCGATGGCAGCGATGTGCTGGCCCAGCGCCACGGCGGGCAGGCCGCGCAGCGTGCCGCGGTAGGCGTCGACGATGTCGTTGAACATCAACGGGTACGACCAGCCGTCGGCGATGATGTGGTGCATGGTCTGCACCAGCCGGTGCTCGGTCGGGCCCAGCGACACGAGGCTGTAGCGCAACAGCGGCGGCTCGGCCAGCACGAAGGGCCGGGCCCGGTCCGCGGCAGCCACCCGCTCCAGCTCGGCAACGGCCTCGGCGTGCGGGCGCCCGCCGAGGTCGACGACCTGCCAGTCGAACTCGACGCGCCCGCTGACGACCTGGACGATCTGTCCGTCGGCGAGGTCGCGGAACCCGGCGCGCAGCGCGGGGTGGCGCCCGACCATCGCGGCGACCGCATCCCGCAGCGCCTCCGCGTCGAGCGGGCCGGACAGCTCGGCGACCTGCTGGATGAGGTAGGTGTCGACGGACCCGTCCCCGTAGCTCGCGTGGAAGTACATGCCCTGTTGCAGCGGGAGCAGCGGGAGCACGTCCTGCAGGCCGGGGACCTCGCGCTCCAGCTCCGCGACGTCGGACGGGTCGAGCTCGACGAGCGGGAAGTCCGACGGCGTGAACCCGGCGACCGACGCGTCGGTGGCGATGTCCCCGAGCACCCGCAGCCAGCGCTGCGCCAGCGCGCGGACCTCGTCCTCGTCGAGCACCGCCGCGGGCCAGCTGAACCGCGCCGACAGCGCCGGCCCGTCGGCGGTGTCGACGGTGACGGCGTTGATCTCGAGGGCACGGGGCAGCGGCATCCGCGGGTCGCGGTCCTCGCCGACCTCGGCACCCGCGGCGAACCGGCCGAGGTAGTTGAACAGCAGCGCGGGCGCCACGGCGAGATCGGCGTGGCCCGCGAGGTGGCGCAGGCTGCCGTAGCTCAGCCCGTTGCCGGGGACGGCGCGCAGCTGCTCCTTGACCCCCTTCACCACTGCGGCGAGACCGCCGGAGGGCACGTCGAGGGCGACCGGGTAGAGCGTGGTGAACCAGCCGACGGTGCGCGACAGGTCGATGGCGCCCGGCACCAGCTCGGCCTCGCGACCGTGGCCCTCCATCTCGAGGAGGAGCCGGGAGCCGCCGTCTCCCCGCCACTGCGTGACCGCCAGCGCCAAAGCCGCCACCAGCGCGTCGTTCACGCCGCCGTGGATCGCGGCCGGCACCGCGGTGAGCAGCGGCTTCGTGAGCGCGCTCGGCAGCGTCACGGTGAGCGCCCGCTCGGTCGCGACCGTGTCGACGGCCGGGTCCAGCGGCCGGCGCCCGATCATCGGGTTCGGGGCGGCCGCCGTCTCCCGCCAGAAGGCGAGGTCGTCGTCGAACGCCCCCGCCCGCGCGGCGCCGGCGAGCGCCAGCGCCCACTCGCGGAAGGAGGCCGACCGGTCGAGGGGGCGGCCCGCGTACAGCGCCTCCAGGTCCTCGGCCAGGATGCGCAGCGACACGCCGTCCACCACCACGTGGTGCACGACGAGGACGAGCCGGCCCGCCACCCCGCTCCCGCGGTCCAGCCACACGAACTCGGCCATCCGGCCCGAGGCGGCGTCCAGCCGGGCCGCGGCGGACGCGGTCTCCCGCAGCACGCGCTCGTCGAGCGCGTCGCCGGCGTCCAGCCGGACGTGCGTGACCGAGGGCGGCGGCACCTCGGCCGGCACCCGGACCGTCGGCCGCCCGTCGGCGCCGGTGCCGACCACCGCCCGGAGCACCTCGTGGTGGCCCAGCAGCGCCGAGGCCAGCTCGGTGAGCCGGTCCGGGGTGAGCCCGGCCGGGCCGTCCACGGCGATGGACTGGTAGAAGCCCACCGACGGCCCGGTCTCCCAGAGCCACTCGACCACGGGCGTGGCCGGCAGCTCGCCCACCGGCTCGACGGCCGCGCCGCGCCGCGCCCCATCCACGTCGCCCGCGACGAGCGCCAGCGCCGCAGGCGTGCGCAGCTCGAACACCGCGCGCGGCCGCACGGCGAGCCCGGCCCGCCGCGCCCTGCTCACCACGCCGATCGCGACGATGCTGTCGCCGCCGAGCGCGAAGAAGTCCTCGTCGGCGCCGACCTCGGCGAGCCCGAGCAGCTCGGCGAAGATCCCGCAGAGCGTGTGCTCCCGTGCGGTGCGCGGCGCCCGCCCGCGGGTGCGCTCCTCCCGCCACCGCGGTTCGGGCAGCGCCCGCCGGTCCACCTTGCCGTTCGGCGTCAGCGGGAACGCGTCCAGCACGGTGACGGTGCGCGGCACCATGTACTCGGGCAGCCGGTCGGCGCACCACCGGCGGAGGTCCTCTCCGGTGACCGGGTCGGGGGCGAGGGCGTATCCGGCCAGGTACGTCGCGCCCGCGGCGTTGTCCCGGGCCGCGACCACCGCCTGCCGGACGTCCGGGTGGGTGGCCAGCGCCGCCTCGACCTCCTCCAGCTCGAGGCGCATGCCGCGGACCTTCACCTGGTTGTCGGCCCGGCCCAGGAACTCCAGCGACCCGTCCTCGTGCCACCGCGCCAGGTCGCCGGTGCGGTAGAGGCGCGAGCCGTCGCCCGCGAACGGGTTCGCGACGAACCGGGCCGCCGTGAGCCCCGGCGCGTTGACGTAGCCGCGGCCGAGCAGGAACCCGGCCGCGTACAGCTCGCCGCCGACGCCGACCCGCACCGGGCGCAGGTCGTCGTCGAGCACGTAGAGCTGGGTGCTCGGGTTGGGCCGGCCGATCGACGTGGCGATCCGCTCGGCGTCGTCGCGGTAGATCACGTGCGAGACGCCGATCGTGGCCTCGGCGGGGCCGTACCCGTGGTACAGCGTGGTGGTCAGCCGGCTGCGGAACCGCTCGAAGAGGTCCGGTGTCAACACTTCGCCGCCGCACCACACGTGCTCGAGCCCGTCGAGCTTCGCGGTGCCGCGCGCCATCTCCAGCAGCACGTCGAGCATCGAGGAGACGAGGTAGACGAACGTGACGCCCTCGGTGGCGATCAGGTCGAGGAGGTACTGCGGGTCCCGGTCGCCGCCCGGCTCCGCAACCACCACGTAGCCGCCGGACACGAGCGGCAGCAGGATCTCGTTGACCGAGATGTCGAACGACAGCGGCGCCTTGAACAGCGCCGCGTCCCCCGGCCCGAAGTGCAGGATCTCCTCCACCTGCCACTGCAGCCGGTTGCAGATCGCCTCGTGGCGGATCATCGCGCCCTTGGGCCGGCCGGTCGACCCCGACGTGAACATCACGTATGCGAGGCGCCCGGGCTCGATGCGCACGGCGGGCGGCGTGGTGGGGAGCTCCCCGTAGGCCCACGAGCCGAGGTCGACCACGGCTTCCGGCACGATCGAATCGCCCTGGGGTGCCGCGGTCACCATCATCACGGCGCCGGCGTCGCCGAGCACCTGCCTGCGGCGCTCCTGCGGCCACTCCGGGTCGACGGGCACGAACGCGCCGCCCGCGACCATGATCGCCAGCACCGCGACGACCATCTCCGCCGACCGCGGCAGGTGGACCGCGACGACCTGCTCGGCGGTGAGCCCGCGGTCCAGGAGGTGGTGCGCCAGCTGGTCGACCCGCTCGGCGAGCTCCGCGTAGGTCAGCTGCACCGACTGCCCGTCGCGAGCGCCCGCGACCAGGGCCAACGCGTCGGGATGCGCCCGCACCGCATCGGCGAACATCGCGGCGACGGTGGTGGTGTCCGACGGCGGCGTGGTGTCGTTCCACTCGGCGAGCGCCTCGAGTCGTTCGACCAGGGTGTCGCGCTCGATGGTCATACCTCTCCCACCAGGTCCTTTCGGGGGTTCGGTTCAGGCGTGGGAAGTCGCGTGGGAATTCGTGGTGCGTGATCGCCAGGCGCCCCACAGCTCGGCGTACCGGCCGCCGGCCGCGAGTAGCTCGGAATGGGTGCCGGCCTCGACGACGTGTCCGTGCTCGAGCACGATCACGCGGTCGGCGGACGCGGCCTGGGTGAGGCGGTGGGCCACGACCAAGGTCGTGCGGCCCGTCGTCGCGGCGGCCGCCGCCTGCTCCAGCCCGCGTGCGCCCCGGCTCCCCGCCTCCGCGGTGGCCTCGTCGAGGATCGCCACCGCCGGATCGCGCAGCACCAACCTCGCCAGCGCGAGCTGCTGCGCCTGGGCCGCGGTGAGGTCGCGGCCGCCCTCCCCCACCCGGGTCTCGATCCCCTCGGGCAGGGCGTCGACCCAGCCGAGGGCGTCGACGCACGCCAGCGCCGCCCGCACCTCGTCGACCCTGGCGTCCGGCCGGGCCAGCCGGACGTCGTCGGCGAGCGGCCCGGCGAACACGTGCACCTCCTGGCTGATGATCGCCACCTGGCCGCGCACCTGGTCCGGGGTGAGCTCGCGCAGCGGCACCCCGCCGAGGCGCACCGAGCCGCCGGAGGGTACGAGCAGCCCGGCGGCGATGGCCGCGAGGGTGGTCTTCCCGGCGCCGGTGGAGCCGACGAGTGCGACCCGCTCCCCCGGCTCGATCCGGAGGGTCACACCGTGGAGCACCGCGACGCCGGGCTCGTAGCCGAACACGATGTCGGTCAGCTCCAGCGAGGAGTCGGCCGGCAGGCGGGCCGGCCTGAGTGCGGCGGGTGCGTCCTCTGGGATGCGCACCACCCCGACGAGCCGGGCCAGGCCCGCGCCCGCCGACTGCACCTCGTCGAAGCTGTGCAGCACCGTGCCGACGGGGTCGAAGAGGCGGTGGAAGAGCAGCGCCGCCGCCGTGGCCGCGCCGACGGTGACCATCCCCTCCCGAACCAGCAGGAAGCCGGCGACCAGCACCACCGAGAGGCCCACGAACTCGGCCCGGTTGGTGCGGCCCACGAAGCGGGTGAAGAGCGTGACGATCCCGATCGACAGGTCGCGGGCGCGGGCGGCGGCGGCGTCGATCTCCGCGAGGTGCTGCCGCTCCAGGCCGTAGGCGTGCACCGTGCGCGCCCCGACCATGCTCTCCATCAGCGCCTGCGACCGGGCCGCCACCGCCTTGCGCTGGTCGGCGTACATCGGGGCCGACCGCGGCAGGTACCACCGCAGGCCCAGGACGTACAGCGGCACGGCCGTCAGCCCGGCGAGCCCGAGCCGCCAGTCCAGCCCCGTCATCGCGGCGATGCCGAGCACGGCCACCAGCAGCGACGAGAGCACCTTGGGCAGCACCTCGGTGACCGCGCGGCCGATGGTGTTGACGTCGTCGCCGATGCGCGAGAGCAGGTCGCCCTTGCCCGCCTTCTCGACCACGGCGTTCGGCAGTGTCAGCGCCCGCTGCACGACCCGTTCCCGCAGCGTGGCCAGCACGGTCTCGCCGAGCCTGCTCGTCAGGTAGGTGGATGCCCCGGAGCTGATCCCGCCGACGACCGCGGCGACGACCAGCACGATGGCGATGGTGCCCAGCGACGAGGCCGCCTCGTGGCCGCTGACCCGGTCGACGAGCTCACCGAAGACGTAGGCCGGCAGGACGGCGGCGGCCGCTGCGACGAGCCCGACGCCCACGGTGACCGCGACCAGCGTGAGGTGCCTGCGCAGCTCCGCGAACAGCCATGCCCAGGACTCGCGCGGGCCGGCGATGGGGAGGAGGTCGGCCATCAGCGCAGCACCGCCTTGCGGTACTCGCCGTCGCGGTCGGCCAGCTCGTCGTGGGTGCCGGCGGTGCGCACCGCTCCGCCCTCGACCACGACGACCCGGTCGACGGTGGCGAGCAGGATCGGGCTGCAGGTGACCAGCACCGTGGTGAACGTGTGCCCCGGCCCGTGGCGCAGCGCCGACAGGCCCCGCGCGACCGCGTGCTCGGTGACCGAGTCGACGGCGGTGGTGGGGTCGTGCAGCACCAGGACCGGCGGCCGGGCGTGCAGCGCCCGAGCCAGCGCCAACCGCTGCCGCTGACCGCCCGAGAGGCTGGCGCCCCGCTCCGTGACCTCGGTGTGCAGCCCGCCCGCGTGCACGTCGACCACGTCGTGCGCAGCGGAGGCGCGCAGCACGGGATCGAGATCGGCGGGATCGCCGTCCGCGCCCGCCGTGATGTTCGAGAGCAGGGTGCCGGTGAAGATGTCGGTGTTGTGCGGCTCGACCAGCAGCGCGGCCCGCGCGGCGCGGTGCTCGACCGACGCCAGGTCGGCGCCGCCGATCGCGATCGTGCCGCGGTAGTCCTCCGGGGCGACCCGGCCCGACAGCACCGCCACGAGCGCCTCCGCGTCGGCGGCCCGCGGCGCGACGACGCCCACGAGCTCTCCCGGCGCCACCGCGAGGTCGAGGCCGTCGAGGCCGCCGTAGCGCAGGTCGGCGATGTCGAGGCCGTACGGCGGGGCGTCCAGCGTGCGCTGCCCCTCCGGCACGAGCGGCGGCGCCGACAGCACCAGCGCCACCCGGTTGGCCGACGCCCTGGCCTCGGCGACCCAGCTGGGCACGACGGTCAGCTGGACGAGCGGCTCGACGAGGAACTGCGCGAGCCCGATCACCGTGACGAACTGCCCGATGCTGAGCACGCCGTCGAGCGCCAGGAAGCCCGCCGCGACGGCGATGCCCGCGGCCAGCAGGTTGCTGATCGTCGCCGAGATCCCCTCGAAGCCGCGTTGCGTGCGCGCCGCGCGCAGGGTGGCCCGCAGCGAGCGCCTGCTGACGTCCCGGTACCGCTGCGTCGCGGCGTCCTGCGCGCCGATGCCGCGCAGCGGCCGCAGCCCCGAGACCAGGTCGGTGGCCACCGAGGCGGCTTCACCCGCTGTCTCCTGCTGGTGCTGGATCCGCCGCGTGATGAGCGGGGTGCCCAGGTGCAGCAACAGCAGCACGAGCGGGGTGCCGAGCACGACGGCGAGCCCGAGCGGAACGTTGATCAGCAGCAGGGTGACGGCGCACACCGCCGTGGCGGTGACCGAAGCGACGATGCGGGGGATGTAGTCCAGCAGGTACGACGCGTTGTCCGCGTCACTGCTGGAGATCGTGAGCAGCTCACCGGTCCGCAGGTCGGTGCGGATGCCGCGCGGCTGCAGGATCCGCCCGGCGACCGCGACCCGCAGGGCGTAGCCCTCGCCCGCCTCCGCGTAGGTGAGCAACCGGGCGCCGAACCGCCACATGAGCGACAGCACCACGAAGAGGACGGCCAGCACCGCGACCCACCGGACCAGCGCCCCGACGTCGCCCGTGGCCACCGCCCGGTCGATGATCACACCGATGACCACGGGTACCAGCGCCTCGCAGATCTGGTGCCCGCCGTACATCGCCGACCCCGCGGTCAGCCAGCGGCGGTTGCGGCGGATCCCGTCGAGCAGAACTCGCGAACCGGTCGTCGCCATCGGCTACGCGCGGTCCCGGGCCGGCACCAGCGACTCGGTGATCGACTGCAGGATCTCGGCGGAACGCACCGCGATGTTGGACAGCAACGACGAGGTGAGCCCGTGCGTGTGCTCGGTGCCGCCCTGGAGGTAGATGTTCCCCGAGAGACGCTCCGAGGCCTGCAGCCGGTAGTCCCGCGTGACCTGCGGCCCGTCGAGGACGCGCGGGTCGTAGAGCTCCCCGAGGATGTCGCGCAGCGGCATCGGGTCGAACCCGGTGGCGTACACCACGGCGTCGCAGTCGAGCGTGGTCACCCGCCGCGTCGGCTTGTGGACGACCTCCACCCGCACCCCGGCCGGATCCTCCCGCACGGTGCGCACGCTCGATGCGCCGTGCACGAAGAGGCGCCGCTGGCCGGAGACCCGCTCGGCGTACTCCCGCCGGTAGAGGCTCTCGATCAGCGGGAGGTCGACGCACGAGTAGTTCGTCGATCTGTGGTATTCGAGCAGTTGCCTGCGCACTCCGGGATCGGCGGAGTAGAAGTCGTCGACCGCCGCGGGATCGAAGACGCGGTTCGCGAACGGGCTGTCGTCGGCCGGGCTGTAGCCGTAGCGCGCGAAGACGCCGTGCACTTCGGCGCCGCCGAATCGGCCGTGCAGATACTCGGTGACCTCCGCCGCGCTCTGGCCGGCGCCGACGACCACGAATCGCTGGTGCCGCGGTTCCGGCAGCTCGTCGAGGTGGTCGAGCAACCGGTGGTTGTGGAACTGCCGCATCGACGGTTCCACCCCGTCCGGCAGGCGCGGGGCCAATCCGCCGGCGAGTACGACGTTGCGCGCGGGGAGTGCGACCGATCCGTCGGGCCCTTCCACGTCGACCTCGAACCGCCCGCCGCCGTCCCGGACCGCGACCGCCCTGGTGCCGTATCGCACCTGCGCCGAGACCGATTCCGCCGCCCACGACAGATAGTCGTGGAACTCGAGCCGGGTGGGGAAGAACGTCTGGTGGTTGATGAAGTCGATGAGCCGGTCCCGCTCGGCCAGGTAGTTCACGAAGCTGTAGCGACTGCGCGCATTGCGCTGGGTGGCGAGGTCCTTCAAGAAGGAGATCTGCATCGTGGTGCCGGGGAGGAGCATCCCGGTGTGCCACCCGAACTGCTTCTTGACCTCGACGAACTCGGCCCGTACCGGCCGCCGCGGGCCCCTCGCGTTGTACTCCTCGATCGCGATGGCGAGGCCGAGGTTGGACGGTCCGAAGCCGACTCCCACGAGGTCCAAGGGCTCGTCGCCCTCGCCGTGCGGCCCCACGATCCCCGGAGGCACCGCCTCCTCGGACATGACGAGCGACATGATCACCTTTCCCCCGAGCTGAGCTTAGCCTAGCCTAAGTAGCAGGCTCGTCAACGGCGCTTGCTGAACGTCACCTCCGGCCACCCCTCACCGGGCGCCACGGGACGGCTACGGTTTCTACCCGCTCAAGTGAGGTAATGCTAGCCTCACTCAACGTCTCGAAGGGGTGTCGATGCGACCGAGCCACGGAGTTCTCGCACGGGTGGGTCTCTCACGGGTGGGCGCGACGTTCGTCGCATTGCTGGTCGCGACGGGTATGGCGACCGGCTGCGGCTCCTCGTCGACGGACACCGCGGATACGGATGCAACGGTCACCATCTCGCACAAGTTCGGCGAGACGAAGGTGCCGGAGAACCCGGCCCGGGTTGTCACCGTCGGCTGGAACGACCAGGACTTCGTGCTGGCACTGGGCATCGTCCCGGTCGTGAGCCGCGCCTGGTTCGACAACTACGACAACTACCCGTGGGTCCAGGAGGCCACCGGCGGAAAGGGCGTCCCGACCCTCAGCGGCGAAGGAATCCAGTACGAGGACATCGCGGCGGCGAAACCCGACGTGATCTTCGCCATCTACGAGACGATCGACCGGCCGACCTACGACCGGCTCTCCCAGATCGCACCCACGGTGATCCAGTCCGGCGACTACCCGGACGAGGAGACCCCGTGGAACGAGCAGCTCCTCCGCACCGGCAAGGCGTTGGGCAAGGACGCCGAGGCGCAGGCCCTCGCCGACCAGGTGAACGCCAGGATCGACGAGGCCAGGGCCGCGAACCCCGGCTTCGCCGGGAAGGTCCTCGTCGAGGACTTCGGCCCGGAGAACGGCGGGCACTATCTCATCGGCGAGGGCGACCCGCGCCGCGCCCTCTTCGACGCGCTCGGTTTCGCGGCCCAGGACACCACGGGCGACGTCAGCGAGGAGAACGTGTCGCTGCTGGACCGCGACGTGCTGTTCGTCAACGGGGCCACCGAGGAGCAGATGACGGCGTCCCCGGTGTTCGCCCGGCTGAACGTCGTGAAGGAGGACCGCACCCTCTACACCACGTTCGACTCCAACCTGAGCGGCGCGCTGTCCTACAGCGGCCCCAAGGCCCTGCTGTACGCGCTGGACCAGCTGGTGCCGCAGCTGTCGAACGCAGTCAACGGACGGCCGATCGCCGACCTGTCGCACGCCTGACAGCCGTCGGCTCGATCAGCTGGGCACTTCCGACCACGGCCGAACACCCTCGACCGCGACCAGGTCAGCTGTCACCGATGTCCCGAGACGTCCTTGTCACCGATGTGTACGCGCACCTGATCACCGAGCGCCGGGCCGGTGCACTCAGCCGGCGGTGATCCGGTCTGTCGGCGGCGGGGCGACGGGACGGTGGGCGCCGAGGTAGGCGGCGAGCGCATCCACGTCCGCGCCACCGACGACGTCGTTGGTGGCCTGCGTGAACACCGAGAACCCGTCCCCGCCACCGGCGAGGAAGCTGTTCACCGTGATCCGGTAGGTCGCGCCGGGGTCGACCGGCACCCCTCCGATCGTGATCCCGTCGACCTTCGTGCCGCTGCACGGGTCGGCGGCGGTTCCGGGAGCTCCGGCCTGCCGCACGGCGTAGCGCACGCCGGCCGAGGGCTGCAGCACCCGCTCGGTGACGAACTGCTGCTCGAGCAGGCAGTCCAGCTGGGCACCGGTCAGGTCCAGCGTGGTCACGTAGTTGCCGAACGGTTGGACGGTGAACGCCTCCTCGTACGTCACGGGTCCGGCGTCGAGGTCGGCCCGTACACCGCCGGGGTTCATGAAGGCGGCGACGGCCCCCTGCTCGTCGTCGGTGGCGGCGAGCTGGGCGTCGGCGATGAGGTCGCCCAGCGGGGACTCACCGGTGGGGCCCGCGGTCCGGGTGATCGGCGCGCTGGTCTCGCCCACCTCCTTCCCCGCGACCGGTCCGAGCAGGGCCCGGTAACGCCCGATCAGCTCCTTCTGCGCGGCGTCGGGGGCCACGTCGCGGCCGACGACGACGTTGCGGGCATGCGCCTCGACGACGTCGCCCGACGACGGGTCGACGCGCAGGTCGATGTCGGTGACCAGCCGGCCGAACGAGCTCGCGCTGGTGACCACGCGGCCGTCGAGCACGCAGTTGTAGGCCTGGTGGGTGTGCCCGCTGACCACGACGTCGATGGCGTCGGAGAAGCCGCCGACGATGTCCACGATCGGCCCGGTGAGGTTCGCGCAGTCGTTGATCCCCCCGCCGCCTGCCTGGGTGCCGCCCTCGTGCAGGAGCACGACGATGGCCTGCACCCCCTGCTCCTGCAGCTCGGCGGCGTAGCGGTTGGCGGTCTCCGCCTCGTCGCCGAAGTCCAGGCCCGCGACGCCGGACTGCGTGACGATGTCGGGCGTGCCCTCCAGCGTCATCCCGATGAAGCCGATGCGCACGCCCTGCACCTCGCGGATCGCGTACGGCGGCAGCAGCGGCTCCCCCGACGCGGTGACGAACGCGTTGGCGGACAGGTACTGGAACCCGGCGCCGGCGTAGGGGTGCGCGGGATCGGCGCAGCCGTCGACCGGGTGGCACCCGCCGTTCTGGATGCGCAGCAGCTCGCCCGCGCCCTCGTCGAACTCGTGGTTGCCGACGCTCGCCAGGTCGAGGCCAGCCAGCCCGAGCGCCTCGATCGTCGGCTCGTCGTGGAACGCCGCCGAGAGCAGCGGGGACGCGCCGATGAGGTCGCCCGCCGCGACGGTGAGGGTGTCGGGCCGCTGCACCTGCTCGGCCAGCAGGCGCAGCTGGGTGGCGAGGTACTCGACACCACCCGCGTCGACGCCGTCGATCTTCCCGCTGGACCCGCCGGGCGGCTCGAGGTTGCCGTGGAAGTCGTTCAGCGCGAGCAGCTGCACGTCCACGGGCGGGCGCGCGCTTCCGCGGGGGATCACGAGCGCCGCCGCCACCACGGCGACGGCCGCGAGACCGACTGCGATCAGCAGGGACCGGCGGGAGACCGACCATCGGGGCATGTGCTGATCATTCCGCAGAGCCCGCGATCAGCCGAGGGCGAGCAGCAGCCCCGCCGTCCCGAGCCGGGGCAGGTCGACCGCGACCGTCTCGCCCTCCACCGCCAGCTCGTCCCGCCGGTCGCCCAGGTACGTCGCCGTCCACGCCGCGGACACCGGCACCGCGACGCGCACCCGCACCGCCACCGGCTCCTCGGCGTAGGACTGCAACCGCAGCAGCACGCCGCCCTCGGCGCCGGAGACGGAGACCAGCCGGACGCGGTCGTCGTCCAGCTCCACGAGCGATCGCTCCGGTGCAGGCTCGGCCGTGGCGGGCCCCGCGGCGAGCACGCCGTGCACGGGCTGGGTGAGGTCCGCGGCCGTCCGGATGCCGAGCCCGGACGGTGAGATCCGCTCGTCCGCACGGCGCACACCCACCGCGTAGCGCACGGACGCGGTGAAGCCCTGCTGTGACGGGAAGTTGGTGTCCCACACGTTGTTGTGCACCCACGAGTAGACGGTGGCGGGCTCGCGCGGGGTGGTGGAGTCCGGGAACGGCGCGTAGGGCAGCGCGATCGTCTCCGGGTGCACGAGCGGCGCCTCGTCGGTGGCCCAGGCGACGGCGTGGTCGCCGTCGGCGATGCTCACCCAGTTCCGCACCGCGCGCATGTGCTGCGGGGCGCCGGGCACGTGGTCGAGACCGTCGCCGGTGAGCGCGCCCGTGATCTCGTACCGGACGGTCGGGTCGTCCGCCGCGAACGGGAACGCGAAGAACGCGCTCTCCTTCGTCATCGTCAGCGGCTTGGACAGCCGGTTCTCGATGTCGAGGCGGGGCTGGTCGCGACCCAGGCGCAGCGTGGTGCGGGCCCAGCGCACCCCGTCGGCCGCGTACTCGTAGACGAGCCGCTGCTCCACACCCGCGTCGGCCTGGGCCCAGTGGTCCCAGGCCGGCGAGAGGTTCGTGAGGACGTTGCCGGGCGCCGGCCGGGTGTAGGTCCCCCGGGCACACCGGGTGCGCGCTGGGGCGTCGCGATCCCCGGCCCGTTCGACTACGCCGCAGGCGTCGGCCGCTTCGCGGGCGTCGGCAAGTTCGACGCGCTGCGCGGCGTGGCGCTCGGCGAGATCCTCGCGAAGGAGCTGGACGCGGCGGACGTGGTGTTCCTCAACGACGCCCACGCGTTCGGCATCGGCGAGTGGCGGGCCGGCACGGCACGCGGCCACGACCGGGTGCTGGTGCTGACCCTGGGCACCGGCGTCGGAAGCTGCTTCCTCGACCGCGGCACCCCGGTCTCCTCGGGTCCCGACGTCCCGCCCGAGGGGCGGGCGGACCTGCTCACCATCGACGGGGCCCCGCTCGAGGAGACGGTCTCCCGGCGGGCGCTCCTGGCCAGGGCCGGGGCGGGCCCCGGCGTGGACGTGCGGGATCTCGCCGAGCGGGCCCGGGCGGGCGACACCGCCACCGAGAGCCTGTTCACCGACGCCTTCGCCGCCCTCGGCCGCGCCGTGGCGCCGTGGGCACGGCGTTTCGGGGCCTCCCTCGTCGTCGTGGGCGGGGCGATCGCGGCATCATGGGACCTGGTGGCCGCCCCGCTGCACGCGGGCCTGTCCGACGGCCGGGCCGAGCTCCCGGTCGTCCCGGCGTCCTCGGGTCACGCCGGCCTCGTCGGCGCCGCCTGGTGGGCCCACCGGTTCTGAGGAGGAACGGCGTGTCGTCGATGGCGCCCGGACGCACCCCGACCATGCGGGACGTCGCCGCGCACGCCGCGGTGAGCCCGATGACGGTCTCCCGCACCCTGCGCGGCGACCCCCGGGTGTCCCCCGAGATGCGCGCGCGGGTGCTCGCGTCCGTCGAGGCGCTGCGCTACCGCCGCAACGACCTGGCGCGGGGGCTGCGCACCGGCCGGTCCAGCGGCCTGCTCGGCCTCGTGGTCACCAACCTGTCCAACCCGTTCTACTCGGAGCTCGCGCTCGGCGTGGAGGGCCTCGCCTCGGTCAACGGGATGCGCGTGGTGATCGGCAACACCGGCGGTGACGTCGACCGGGAGCGGCAGCTGGTCGACGACATGGCCTCGCGGCGCGTGGACGGGATCATCGTGGTGCCCGCGGGCAACGACCACGCCCACCTCGACCCCGCCGGGCTGCACGGGCTGCCGGTCGTGCTGGCCACCCGCCCGCCGACCGGCCTGGACGTCGACTGCGTGGTCGTCGACGACTTCGGCGGCAGCCGCAGCGCCACCGCCGCCCTGGTCGCGCAGGGCCACCGCCGCATCGGTTTCCTCGGCCTCGGCCGATCGCTGTGGACCGGTGCCGAGCGGCTGCGCGGCCACTGCGCCGCCCTCGAGGAGGCCGGCCTCCCCGTCGAGGACGCGCTGCTGCGCAGCGTGGCGCCGGACGCGGGCGCCGCGGAGGCCGTCGCACTGGAACTGCTCGCCGCCGACGACCCGCCCACCGCCCTGTTCGCGGCGAACAACCGCAACACCGTGGGCGCGTACCGCGCGATCGCCGAGACCGGGTCGCCCGCGGCCCTCGCCGGCTTCGACGACCTCCCCCTCGCCGACCTGTTCGCCGCCCCGATCAGCGTGGTGACCTACGACACCGGCGAGGTGGGCAGGCGCGCCGCCGAGCTGCTGCTGGAGCGCATCGCCGATGAGGAGCCGCCCGCGCACGCTCGGCTCGTGACGATCGGGACGACCCTCAAGCGGTACCGCCCGTTGCGCGGGCCGGGCTGAGCACGTCGCCGGCCGCGCCGCGCAGCCTCTTGACGAGGCCGACGACGTCGGCCGGGGGCCGGTCCCCACGCCACGCGACGTGCTGGTCCTCCCGGCAGATGACGAAGTCGTGGCGGTACTCCGGTCGGCGCAGGCTCGCCGGGACCTCGACGACGGCGAGCGGGACACCTGCGGCCGCGAACGCGGCAGTCAACGGGGTGAGCGCGGCCGGGTCGCCGAAGCACAGCAGCGTGTAGCCCGGCCCGAACGCGTCGTACACCGACCGGCCGTCGTCGAGCCAGAAGTGCGGCGCGCGGCAGCCGGGCACCGTGGACGGCGTGAAGGATCCCATCGAGTAGGCCGGTGCCTCCTCGCCGTCGTAGCTGATGATCGGGGATGCGTCGTAGACGTAACCGAAGTTGAGGCCCGCGGCGGCGAACTGCTGGACGTTCAGGTCGTAGGCCTCCCGCCCGAGCCGCTCCCTGGCGACGCGGCCGGCCTCGGACTCCTCCTCGATGGTGTCCGGGATGCGCGAGCGCACGAGCTTCTGCTGGTGGCTCATCGCGAACCGGGACACCTGGTCGGTGATCGGCAGGCGCTCGGCCTCGTAGGCGTCGAGGATCCCGATGCCGGCCCAGCCCTGCAGGTGGGCGCCCAGCAGCCAGGTGAGGTTGAGCGCGTCGGCGATCCCGGCGTTCATGCCGTACCCGGCGTAGGGCACCCACAGGTGGCAGGCGTCCCCGCAGAGGAAGACACGGTCTCTCCGGAACCGGTTCGCGACCAGCCGCCGGGCCGTCCAGTCCTCGTGCGAGACGACCTCGTACTCGAACCGCTCGTCGACGCCCAGGATCGTCCGGATCGCCCCGTCCCGATCGACCGGCTCGTGGGCGATCTCCTCGGCGGAGAGGTGGTTGTGGACGAGGAACACCTCACGCCCGTCGATGGCGTAGACGTGGCCGTTGCGACGGGGGTTGAACGTGTAGTACCCCCAGGCCGGCGCGCCGGGCATGAGGCCGTAGAGCCCCGGGGCGCGGATGCAGGTGGACTGCACGTTCTGGAGCACGGCGTCGCCGGAGAGCGTCGCGCCGATCTGCTTGCGGACGCTCGAGCGGGCCCCGTCCGCGCCGATGAGGAACGCCGCCCGGATGGTGCGCTCTCCTCCCCCGTCGACGTCGCCGATCACCGCATCGACGCCGCCGCCATCCTGGGTGAGCCGGTGGAACCGCGTCTCGTTGAGCAGGGTGACGTGCGGCAGCCCGGCGACGTGCTCGGCGAGCAGCGGCTCGAGGAACGTCTGGTTGATGCGATGCGGAGGCTCCGGGGTCGGCCACGACGTGTCCGGGCCGACCGTCGAGCCGATGCGGTCCCTGCGCGACGGGATCAGGATCCGGCCGATCTCCGCCCCGGTCAGCACGGTGCGGAACGAGATGTCGTGCGGGTAGTCGGCGGGCAGGCCCGCGTCGCGGACCTTCGCCGCGACCCCGAGCCGGCGGAACCGCTCCATCGTGCGGGCCGAGACGTGGTTGGACTTGACGCTCGGCGGCTCCAGGAAGGCCCGCGCCTCGACGACGATCGTGGAGATCCCACGGGCGTCGAGGTCCATGGCCGCCGTCAGCCCCACCGGCCCCGCCCCGACGATGAGGACGTCGGCGTCGGTCGTGCGTGTCATCGTTCTCCAGATCGTTCTCTACTCGATCGCGGCGAGGTCCCGCCGACGCCCCTCGGCCGCAGCGAGCACGGCCAGCAGGCACACCAGGAGCGCCGCGATCCACACGCCCCCGAGCAACGCGATCCCGCCGGTGGCCGCCACGAGCGCGCTCGCGATCATCGGCGTGAACCCCGCGCCGATCGTCGAGGCGGCCTGGAAGCACAGGGACGAGCCGGTGAACCGCACGGCGGTCGGGAAGAGCTCGGCCAGGAACGCGGCGAGCGGGCCGAGGATGACGCCCTGGATGCCCTGCCCGACCGTCACCGCCACGGTGAACCCGACCACGGTGCCCGACTGCACGAGCAGCAGCAGCGGGAAGGCGAACAGCATCGCCGCGACGATCCCGGCGGTGAGGATCGGCTTTCGCCCGAACCGGTCGCACAGCCGGGCGCTGACCAGACACATCACGAACATCGCAACGGCTGCGAGGGTCTTCGAGTTGAGCACACCGGTCTTCTCCGCCCCCTGCTGAACCGCGTAGCTGACCGCCCAGACGCTCGCGATCCCCGACACCGTGAGCTGGCTCATCGCGACGAGGATCCCGAGCACGAGGTTGCGGGGGTGGCGCGTGAGGACGTCGACGATCGGGATGCGACGCCGCTGCGCCTCGGCCTCGAAGCGCTGGAAGAGCGGGCTCTCGGCGACCTTCAGCCGGATCACCAGCCCGATGCTCACGAGGACGACACTCAACAGGAACGGGATGCGCCAGCCCCACGCGAAGAACTGCTCGTCGGGCAGCAGCGTCGCCGCGGCCACGGCGCCGGCGGCGAGCATCGACCCGGCCGGGGCACCGAGGTTCGCGAAGGACGCGGCGAACCCGCGCTTGCCACCCGGTGCGTGCTCGAGGGCGATGAGCATGGCCCCGCCCCACTCGCCGCCGACGGCGAGCCCCTGCAGCATCCGCAACACGATCAGCAGGACGGGCGCCACGGTGCCGACCTGCGCCGTCGTCGGCAGCAGGCCGATGATCGTCGTGGCGATCCCCATGGTGACCATCGACGTCACCAGCACGCCCTTGCGGCCGATCCGGTCGCCGAAGTGGCCGAAGATCGCACCTCCGACCGGGCGCGCCACGTAGCCCGCGGCGAGGGTGCCGAACGACGCGAACGTGGCGATCGCAGGACTCAGGTCGGTGAAGAACACCTCGGAGAAGACGACGGCGGCCGCCGTCGCGTACAGCATGAAGTCGTAGAACTCGATCGCGCTCCCGATGAAGCTCGACGCGAGGATGCGCCGCATCGGGCCGCTGGTGAGGCTGTCGTCCCGCCCGGTTGGCGCCGTCGAGGGCGCCACGGACCTGCTTCTCATCGTTGAGCCTCTCGCCGTGGGTCGACCCACTATGGGCGGTGCGCCTCACGTGCGACAATCACAAGTATTTCGACAATTTGTTCAGAGAGGCTGAAGTGCCCGACTTCACGCTCCGCCAGCTGGAGTACTTCGCAGCCGTCGTCGAGGAGGGTTCGGTCACCGACGCCGCGCGACGGCTGCGCGTCTCCCCCGGCGGCGTGTCCGTGGCGATCACCGAGCTCGAGAGCTGCCTCAAGGTCCAGCTCACGCTGCGGCGCCGGGGCAAGGGCGTCACCGTCACCCCCGCCGGGCGGTGGGTCTACGAGCACGCCAGCGCCGTGCTCGAACGGTCCGCGGACATCGGCGCCGTCGCCCGGATCGCCCGCGGCGAGCTGGCGGGCCCCCTGCGGATCGGCTGCTTCACCACCCTCTCCCCATGGCTGTTCCCGCGCATCGCCGCCTGGTTCGCCGAGCACCACCCGGGCATCGACGTGCAGCTCGTCGAGGACGCATCCACCGTCCTGCAGGATCGGCTGCGGACCGGCGACCTCGATGCCGTCCTCATCTACTCCAACCACCTCGTGCACGGCATGACCAGCGAGGAGATCGCGCCCGTGCGGCTCCAGCTCGCGGTCTCGCCCGACCACCGCCTCGCCGGGCTCGACGAGGTGCCCCTGCGCGAGCTCGAGAACGAGACCGCGATCCTGCTCGGGTTGCAGCCCGCCACCGGGCACGTGGAGGACATCCTGCGCTCCGCGGGCTTCGAACCAGAGGTGCGCTGGCGCAGCACCAACGTCGAGACCATCCGCTCGATGGTCGCCCGCGGCCTCGGCTACACGATCATCATGGGCCGCCCGTACGGCGACCGCACCTACGACGGCCTCCCCCTCGCGTACCGCCGCATCGCCGACGACGTGCCGGCCAACAGCGTCGTGCTCGCCTATCCCGAGGGCACCGTCCCCACCGCCAAGGTGCGCACCCTCGTCACGTTCTGCAAGCGGGAGTTCGCCGGCGAGGGGCAGCCGATGCTGTGAGCCCTCGGCGCTGCGAGACCTCAGTCGAGCACGGCGTAGGCCTCGACCTCGACGAGCACGTCGGGCTCGAACAGGTAGTCGACGCCGATCGCCGACAGCGGCGGCAACGGCCGCGGGATGCCCAGCTCGTCCACGACGCGCTCGACGCCCGCGACGAAGTCGTCGTACTTGTCCGGGCTCCAGTGCGTGACGAAGAACCGGAGGCGCACGACGTCGGCGAAGCTCGCTCCGGCTCCGGCCAGGCCGCGCGCCGTGCTCCGCAGCGCGTGCGCGACCTGACCGGCGAGGTCACCCGTCGCGACCGGGTTCCCCTCGGCGTCGCGCGCGATCTGGCCGGCCACGTGCACCTGGCGGGCCCCCGTGCCGATCGAGACGTGGTGGTAGGGGACGGGAGCGAACATGCCCTCCGGGGTCAGCAACTGCACTGCCACGATTTTCCCTTCAGTGGTGGACCAGGTATCCAACGTCTACCTGGTGCCCAAAGGGAACTTCAACGAGACTAGGTGGCATGCAGGAAACCGCTCCCCACCACCCGGAAGGCCCACAGCTCACCGAGCAGCACCGCGAGCTGCTCGACCAGGTGCTGGACAAGTGGTCGCTCCAGATCCTCGACTCGCTCTGCGAGCGGCCCTTGCGCTTCAACGAGCTCCGCCGGGCGATCCCCGTCGTGACGCAGAAGTCGCTCACGGCGGCACTGCGTCGCCTCGAGCGCAACGGGATGATCGAGCGCGTCGTCACGAGCACGCGCCCCGTGGCCGTCGAGTACCGCGTCGCACCGCTCGGGAG
This sequence comes from Pseudonocardia adelaidensis, assembly GCF_039543345.1. Taxonomy (NCBI): domain Bacteria; kingdom Bacillati; phylum Actinomycetota; class Actinomycetes; order Pseudonocardiales; family Pseudonocardiaceae; genus Pseudonocardia; species Pseudonocardia adelaidensis. Next base: position 107,411 of record NZ_BAABJO010000027.1, read on the forward strand.
GTCGCTGCAGGACCTCATCGACGCCCTGCTGCGCTGGAGCACCGTCACGTTGCCCGACGTCGAACGAGCGCGGGCGCGCTTCGACGACCTGTCGTGACCCGGCCCGCCGAAGATCAGCCCTGGAACCCGTCGCGCGCGTGGCCGCGCAGGTGGTCCAGGTCGAAGTCGAGCCCGAGGCCGGGCCCGGCCGGCAGGGTGAGCCTGCCGCCGCGGTTGTCCAGCGGGGCCGTGAGGAACTGGTTGTAGCTGCTCAGGTCGTGGCGGCTCGACTCGATCCGGTAGAAGTTCGGCACGGTCGCCATCACGTGGCCACCCGCGACGAGGTTGACCGGGCCGGCCGCGTCGTGCGGCGAGATCGGCACGTAGTAGGCCTCGGCCATCGTGGCGATCTTCTTCAGCTCGGAGATCCCACCGGTCCACGTCACGTCCGGCATCACGAAGTCGGCGAGCCGGTTCTCGAGGACCGGGACGAAGTCCCACCGGGTGTGCAGCCGCTCTCCGACGGAGATCGGGACGCGCACGCGCTCGCGCACCTGCTCGAGGGCGTGGTAGCTCTCCGGCGGCACCGGCTCCTCGTACCAGTGGATGTCGCCCACCTCGTCCAGCGCCTGGCCGAGCCGGATGGCGGTGGGCACGTCGAACCGGCCGTGGGCGTCGATGAGCAGCTCGACGTCGGGGCCCGCGGCCTCGCGGATCAGCGCCGTCAGCTCCATGGCCTTCCGCTCGTCGGTGCGGCTCATCGCGCCGTCGAGGTAGCGGTCGTTCGCCAGCGGCACCCCCGGCTTGTGCGGGAACGGGTCGAACTTGATGCCGGTGTGGCCGGAATCGACGATCTCGCGGATCTCCGCGACGACCCCTTCGGGCGTGCCGAACCGCCGCTGGTCGGGGTGGGTGTAGATCAGCAGGTCGTCCCGGACGCGGCCGCCGAGCAGGTCGCAGACCGGCAGGCCGAGGACCTTGCCGCGGATGTCCCACAGCGCGATGTCGACCGCGCTCACGACGTTCGTGCCGGCGCCGCGGCTGCCCATGTAGGTGAACGCCCGGAAGATCTTGTGCCAGGTGTCCTCGATGCGCGCCGGGTCGTCGCCCGCGACCAGGTCGTTCACCTGCCTGACCATCGACGCGATGCCGCGGTTGGCCGTGGGCGTGGTCGTGGTGATCTCGCCCCAGCCGCTGATCCCCTCGTCCGTGCGCACCTCGACGAAGAGGTACTCGCCCCATCCCGTGCCCTCGGACCCGACCAGCCACGGCACCAGTTCAGTGATCTTCAACGTCGCCTCTCCTCGTCCCTTCTCGTCTCCGCCTTCACGCCGCGGACGTCGTGACGTCGGCGGCGCGCTCGAACGCCGGGTCGAGCGTGACGCCCCAGCCGGGGGCGGTCGGGGCGGGCACCGCACCGTCCACGACCTGCAGGACCGGCTCGAAGATCCCCCGGCTCCACGGGGTGTGCTCGATGCTCCACTCCTGGTACTGGGTGCACGCGGGCATCGCCGCGGCGAGGTGGAGGGTGAAGACCTGCAGCAGCGAGTCGTTCGCGCAGTGCGGGGTGCAGGGGATTCCCGCCGCCTCGGCGAGCACGGCCACCTTGCGGGCGCGCGAGATGCCGCCGATGTAGCCGATGTCGGGCTGCACGATGTCGACCGCGCGGCCGGAGATCATGCGCTGGAACTGCGGCATCGAGGTGTCCTGCTCACCGCCGGACACCGGGATGTCGAGCGCGGCCGCGACCTGCGCGGTCTGCTCCAGCTCCGGGAACGGGCACGGCTCCTCGAAGTGGAAGTAGCCGTGGTCCTCCATCAGCCTGCCGACCCGGATCGCCCGGCTCACGGAGAACCCGCCGTTCGCGTCGGCCGAGATGTCCACGCCGTCGCCGAGCACCTCGCGCACGTGCGGGACGATCCGTTCGGTACGCCCCGGCGCCGCATCCACGTCCCGGCCCATCACCTCCCCGACGCGGATCTTCACGGCGCGGAAGCGCTGCTCGGCCACCAGCGCGGCGAGCCGCTCGGCCTCCTCCTCCGGCGTGACCGAGCGCTTCATGCTGGAGGCGTACATCGGCACGGACGCGCGGGCGTGCCCACCGATGAGCTTCGCGACCGGCTGCCCCGTGACCCGCCCCAGCACGTCCCACAGGGCGGTGTCGACCCCGGCGAGCGCGCGGTGCAGGAAGCTGCTCGGGAACTTGTAGTGGACGCGCACGCACTCGTCCACCAGCGCCTCGACGTCCCACGGGTCCTTGCCGAGGAACAGCGGCGCCACCATCGCGTGCAGCACGTGCGCGCTGACGGCCGCCTGGTACGGCGCGGTCTGGCCGATGCCGATCGCCCCGTCGTCCGTGGTCACCCGGACCACCGCGACCTGGTCGCGGACCAGCGTCTCGATGCGTCGGATCTTCACGGGCAGGCCGGGCGGAGAGGGTCGAAATATTTTTCGAAACGCCTGGGCTCGCGCACGGCGGTGGACACGACGGAACTTCCTTCCGGCAAGCGGAAAGTCGATTTCGACAGACGATAGGCGGCCGGGATCCGGTTGGTCAAGAGCCGGGGCCGGCCGCCGATCAGACCCCTGGACGAACCGCAGGGACAGCGCCGGCCGGCCGGTCTGGCGCCTCGGCCACCCGCGGCAGCAGCCACACCGCGATCCCGGACACGGCCGCGAGCAGCGCGATGTAGCCCGCCACGGCCGTCCACGAGCCGGTGGCCACCAGGAGCATCGCCGAGAGCAGCGGCGTCAGGCCGCCGCCGAGAACGGCACCGAGCTGGTAGGAGAGCGAGGACCCCGTGTAGCGCACGTCGGCGCGGAACGACCCGGAGATGATCACCGCCTGGACCGCCACCATCAGGCCCAGCACCACCCCGAGCAGCGCGGTGGCCAGCAGCACGGCGCCCACCGCCGCGGTGTTCACCAGCGCGAACACCGCGAACGGCACCAGCACGCCCAGCACCGACGACACGGTGAAGATCCGGCCGGGGCCCACCCGGTCGGAGACCAGCGCCGTGAGGCAGGCCACCACCAGGTACACGACCGACGCCGCCGTGATCGCGAGCAGCATCGACTGCGGCGCGACGCCGGCCGTGCCCGTGCCGTAGCTCAGCAGGTAGACCGTCAGCAGGTACCCCAGCGCCGACGGCGCGAAGGTGATGCCCATCCCGAGTGCGACGGCGACCGGGCTGCGGCGCAGCACCTCAAGGAGCGGCACCCGCCGCACCTCACCGCGGCTGCGGATCGTCGAGAACTCCGGGCTCTCGTCCACCTTGAGCCGGACCACCAGCGCGACGGCCACCAGCACGGCGCTCAGCAGGAACGGGATCCGCCACCCCCAGGCCGCGAACTGCTCGGGCCCCAGGCCCGCCGCCACCGCGAAGAACACCAGGTTCGCCAGCAGCGCGCCGGCCGGCAGCCCGACCTGCGGGAACGCGGAGTAGAAGCCACGCCGCCCGGCCGGGGCGTGCTCCAGCGCCAGCAGGACCGCGCCGCCCCACTCTCCGCCGACCCCCAGGCCCTGCAGGAACCTCAGCGCGATGAGCAGGATCGGCGACGCGAGCCCGATCTGGGCGTAGGTGGGCAGTGCAGCGATGAGGACGGTGCCCGCCCCCATCAGCAGGAGTGACGCCACGAGCGTCTGCTTGCGGCTGTACCGGTCGCCGAAGTGACCGAACACGATGCCACCGATCGGCCGGGCGATGAAGCCGACGGCGAACGTGCCGAACGCGGCGAGCGTCGCCGCCGCGGGCGAGAAGTTCGGGAAGAACTGGGAGGCGAAGATCAGCGCCGCCGCGGCACCGTAGAGGTTGAAGTCGTACCACTCGATCGCCGTGCCGACGAAGGTCGCGGCGGCGACCCGGCGGCGCCGGGCCCGGTCGGTGGGAGAGGTGGTGGGTCGGGTCACGAGCGCTCCTGACGTACGTCGTCGGACGAGGAAGCGGAACGGGGTCAGTCCCAGCGGAAGTCGGCGGTGTCCGGCACGCGCACCATCCGCCAGTAGTCGAGCAGGGTGAAGGGCCAGACCTGGGAAGCCCGGCCGGCGGCGTTGCGGTACCAGCTGTTCACGGTGGCCACTCCCCATGCCATGCGGGCGTTGCCTGCGTCGACCGCGGCGTTGTACGCGTCGTGGGCGGCCGGCCGCACCTCGACCGTGCGCGCGCCGCGGGTGAGCAGCTCGCGCAGGCAGCCGAGGATGTGGTGCACCGCGATCTCGGAGAACAGCAGGATGCTCCCGTTGATCACGAGACCCGTGTTGGGACCGAAGACGCAGAACAGGTTCGGGAAGCCGGGCACGTGCACGCCGAGGTGGGCCCGAGCGTCCCCGGCCCACCAGGCGTGCAGGTCCCGGCCGCCGCGCCCGCTGACCCGGATCGGGGCGAGGAAGTCCGAGGCGTGGAAGCCGGTCGCGTGGATCAGCACGTCGGCGTCGTGCAGCCGGCCGTCGGCCGTGTGCACGCCCTCCGGGACGATCCGCGTGATCGGGTCGGTGACGAGCTCCACGTGCGCCCTCTTGAGCGCGGCCGGCCACACGCGGTTGTCGCGCATCATCCGCTTCGCGCCGGGGGCGTAGTCCGGCATCACCTTGGCCAGCAGGTCCGGCCGGTCGCCGAACCGGCGCCGCAGGTGCGCCTCGAGCGCACGGCGCAGCGCCGCGTTGCGCGCCGACACGGACCCCGCCTCGTGCCAGTCCGGATCGACCTCCGCGAAGGGGCGGCGCCCGTCGACCGAGGTCCAGAACTGGTAGTAGCGCAGCCACCGGTGGTAGGTGGGCAGATCGCGCAGCAGGCGGCGCTCCGCGGGCGGGATCGGCTCGTGGTAGTCGGGGGTGGGCAGCATCCAGGGCGGGGTGCGCTGGAAGACCGTCAGCGACCGCACCCGGTCGACGATCGAGGGCACCACCTGGTAGGCGCTGGCCCCGGTGCCGATCACCGCGACGCGGCGGCCGGTCAGGTCCACGTCGTGCCGCCACCTGGCGGTGTGGAACGCCGGGCCCGCGAATGCATCGCGGCCGGGTACGTCCGGCAGCTTCGGCCGGTTCAGCTGTCCGGTCGCACTGATCACCGCGTCGGCCTGCAGCGCCACCTCGGAGCCGTCGTCGCGGCGGGCGCGCACCGTCCACCGGCGGGTCCCGTCGTCGAAGGTGGCGGCCACGACCTCGTGCCCGCAGCGGATCCGGCCGCGGAGGCCGAACCGGTCGGCGACGCCCGCGAGGTAGGCGTGGATGTCCGCGCGGGTCGAGAACCGGTGTGGCCAGGCCGGTTCCTGCGCGAAGGAGAAGCTGTAGGCGAAGTTGGGGGTGTCCAGCCGCGCGCCGGGATAGCTGTTCTCCAGCCAGACCCCGCCGACGTCGGCGTTGCGCTCGAGCACCGTGACGCCGATCCCGGTCTGCCCCAGCCGGTGGGCTGTGACCAGCCCGGACACCCCGGCCCCGATGACGATCACGTCCAGGGTGCGCCCGGGGGCGACCTCGTCGACCGTCCACCCGGGCGCGCCCGCGTCCACCGGTAGCCCCAGCTCGTGCGCCATCAGCGGCAGGTACTCGTCGCCGACGTCCCCGGAGACGAAGCGCATCAGCGTCCGCAGCCCGGCCTCGTCCGGATCGGGCGCGGCGACCATGCCGCCGTCGCGGAACGCGTGCAGCGCACCCAGCGCGCGGTGCCGCGCCCGCTCCTGCACGGCCGGGGCCATGCCGCCCTGCGGCTCGATCCGGTCCGGCAGCAGCCGCAACGGCGGCCGCAACGCGGGGTCGACCAGCGACAGGTCGCCCGTGAGGTGCGCGAGGGCGGGCAGCAGCGCGGGCAGCTCCGCACCGCGCACCGCCGCGACGAGCGCGTCCTCGTCGTTCAACAGCGCGGCCAGCCCGGCCGGGGCGGCGGTGGACGCGATCGACATCCGTCGAGCATCGGTGAGCGGCGAGGCGCCGGAGATACTGAACGGTCGGCGGTGATGCCCGGTGAGAATCACCGCAGGGCTTGACGAAGGAGGCCGGAGTGGAGCTGAGACACCTGCGCTCCTTCCTCGCGGTCGCCGAGGAACTGCATTTCGGCCGTGCCGCGAAGCGGCTCTTCATCGTCCAGTCCGCGCTCAGCCGGCAGATCTCGGCGCTGGAACGCGAGCTGGACGTCACCCTGCTGGAGCGGGACCGCCACCGCGTCGACCTGACTCCGGCGGGCCGCGCGCTGCTGGAGGACGTCCGGCAGCTCCTCGGCCACGCCGACGAGGCCACCCGCCGCGCCCGGGCGGCGGGCCGCGGTACGGCGGGCACGTTGCGGCTCGGGTTCATCGCGCCAGCGCTCTACGCCGCGCTGCCCCCGTTGCTGCGCACGTTCCGGGCCCGGAACCCGGAAGTGCGGCTCATCCTCGAGGAGATGCACAACCAGCAGGCCGTCGACGGCGTGCGAAACCGCCGGATCCAGGTCGCACTCGTCCGGTTGCCGGTGCGGCAGTCGCCCGACCTGCGCCTGCAGCCGGTGCAGAGCGAGGAGGTGCTGCTGGCCGTCCCGGAGGACCACCTGCTCGCCGGCCGGCCGGAGGTCGCGCTCCCCGAGCTGGCCGACACCGACCTCATCCTGATCGCCCGCGGCCTCGAGCCGGAGCTGCACGACTACTACACGAGCGCATGCGCGGAGGCAGGCTTCAGCGCCCGCATTGCGCACGAGGTCGACCGCACCCACGTGGCGATGGGGCTGGTCGCCAGCGGGCTCGGCGCGGCCTTCGTCCCGGCCTCCGCCCGCCGCGTCGCCCAGCCCGGGGTCGCACTCGTGCCGCTCACGGGGATCGAACTGCGCCTGCGGATCGCCGCGGCCTGGAACGACGCCACCGACCCGGTACTGGCTCGCTTCCTGGACCTGTGCCCCGGCGGTGCGAACGCCGCGCTAGCGGGATACCCGGACGCCTGACCGGCCGCCGTCCGGCAACACCGTCGGCTGGTAGGCGATCAACCGCCACCCCTCGTCCACCCGCACCCAGACGGCCAACGCCCGGTTGGCGAGCGTCTTGCGGGTGCCGCCCGCGGTGATGTCCGCGTGCATCTCCCCGATCACCAGCGCGGTGTCGCCCTCGACGACGACCCGGTCGATCGGGTGGTCGATGCGGTGGTAGACGTAGAAGCCGGACTCGACCTTCTCCCGGTACGAGTCGAGGGTGTCCACGCTGCCGTTCGAATGCGTGTAGGTCAGCCGCGGGTGGGAGAGCGCCGCGAACGCCGGGAAGTCGCCGCGCAGCACGGCGTCGTAGCGGGCGTCCTCCAGCCCGCGGATCGTCGCCTCGACCTCCGCACCGGACTCGGTCACCGGACGTCCTCCTCCATCGGTCGACCTCGCGCGCATCCGCAGCGCGCTGAGCACCCTGGCCATGTCCTGCTCCCCGAGCCCGGCCGCCACGGCCTCGTCGAGCACGGCGAGCGCGACCTCCGATGCGGGCACGCCGGCTCCACCCCGGCGCGCCAGCTCGAGGGCCATGGCGAGGTCCTTGCGGATCAGGGACACCGGCGCGGCGACCCCGGCGACGTCGGGCTCGAGGAACGCCTTCTCCTTGTAGCCGACGTACGGCGCACCCGCCGCGCTGTTGCGCAGCACCTCGTAGAAGGCCGCGGGATCCAGCCCGCCGCACTCGGCGATCAGCAGGCCTTCGGCGACCCCCTGGCTGAGCAGGCCGAGCACCGCGTTCATCGCGAGCTTGGCGACCGACCCGGTGCCCACCGGGCCGGTGTGGAACTGGGCCGACGTCATCGCGGCGAGCACCGGACGCGCCCGCTCGACGAGGTCGGGGGCACCGCCGACCATCGTGGTGATCGCCGCGGTCTCGGCGAGCGACACGCTGCCGGACACCGGGGCGTCGACGATCGCCACCGGGCCGCCTTCCGCGAGCTCGCGGACGACCTCGGGCCCGACCGTGCCCATGACGATGTGCAGGTGGTCGGGCCCCGCTGCGGCCAACCCGCCCCGCACCAGCTCCCGGGTGCTCGCGGCGTCCGGCAGCATGCTGATGCTGATCGGCGCCTCGGCCAACGCCGCGGCGTCCGTCACGGGCGTGACGCCGTCGGGCATCTCGTCGACCGCCGGGTCGTGCCCCAGCACGGCGTGCCCCGCCGCCACCAGGTTGCGTGCCATCGGACGGCCCATCCGGCCGATCCCGGCGAACCCGATCAACACGGCGTCCCCTCCCCCCTCGGTCACCCCGGCACGGTAGCCGCCCGGACCCCCGGAGCGTCAAGCAGCACTTGACGGTTGGAGTGCTGCTGTACAGCGCTCCGGCGTTGCTGCACACTCGGGCACGCCCGATCGGCCCGACACGAACGGAGTTGTTCGATGTCCCCGTCCGCTCCCCCCACGCGCACCCTGCTGCACGGCGGCGTCGTCATCACCGCGGATCCCGCCACCGACGTCCTCCCCCGCGGCGACGTCCTCATCGAGGGCGACCGCATCGCCGCCGTCGCGGCGCGGGTCGAACCGCCACCCGGCACCGAGGTGGTCGACGTGTCCGGGCGCATCGTCATGCCCGGCTTCGTCGACACCCACCGGCACACGTGGCAGTCGGTGGTCCGCGGCTATGCCGCGAACTGGACGCTCGGCCAGTACCTCGCCGGCATCCACAGCGGCCTGAGCAGGCACTTCCGCCCGGAGGACACCTACGTCGCGAACCTGCTCGGCGCGGTCGAGGCGCTGGACTCCGGGATCACGACCCTGCTCGACTGGTCGCACAACCTCTACACCCCCGAGCACGGCGACGCGGCCGTACAGGCCTTGCGGGACGCCGGTCTGCGGGCGGTGTTCGCCCACGGCGGCGGCGCCCACGAATGGGGGGCCGTACCCTCCGACGTGCCGCACACCGGCGACGTCCGGCGGATCCGGTCGGAACACTTCTCCTCCGACGGCGGGCTGGTCACGATGGCCATCGCGCTGCGCGGGCCGCAGTTCACCACCCCCGAGGTCAACGCCCACGACTACGCGCTGGCCACCGACCTCGACCTGCCGATCACCGTGCACGTCGGGGACGGCGAGTGGGGACGCAGCGGCCCGGTCCGCGGTCTGCACCGCGACGGCCTCCTCCGCGACCGCACCACGTACGTGCACTGCTGCACGCTCGCCGACGACGAGCTCCGGATGATCGCCGACTCCGGAGGGAGCGCGTCCGTGGCGCCCGACGTCGAGATGGCGATGGGCCACGGCTGGCCGGCCACCGGGCGCCTGCTGCGCGCCGGCGTGCGCCCCAGCCTCTCCATCGACGTCTGCAGCCTCAACGGCGGCGACATGTTCGCCACCATGCGCACCGCGATCGGCGTCCAGCGGGCGCTGGACAACGAGCACCACGTCCGGGAGGGCAGCTCCCCCGACCGGCTCGACCTCACCTGCCGCGACGTCGTCGAGTTCGCCACGATCGACGGCGCCCGGGCCTGCGGGCTCGGCGACCGCACCGGCTCGCTGACCGCGGGCAAGCAGGCCGACGTGATCGTCCTGGCGCCCTCGCCCGCCACGGCACCGCTGAACAACCCGCTCGGCGCCGTCGTGTACGCCGCCCACCCCGGCCTGGTCGACACCGTCTACGTGGCGGGCCGCTGCCGCAAGCGCTCCGGCCGGCTCCTCGACATCGACCTGGACGACCTGGTGCGGCGGGCCGTGCGGTCCCGCGACCACCTCGTCTCGGCGTACCCCGATGCGGGCTCCGGGAGCGAGTGGTTCCCCGGCACCGTCCGCCCGGACGACCGTCAGTGACCGCCTGCCGGGCGATCCCGGTGGACGATGAACCACAGCGCCCGGCAGTCCTCCGCACCGGAGTTCTCCAGCTTGTGCGGCCGGGTGGCGTCGAACGCGGCCGTGTCCCCCACCCCGAGTTCGTAGGTCTCGAAGCCGAGGTGCAGCGTGAGCCGCCCGGCCAGCACGTAGCAGCAGTCCAGGCCGCTGTGCTGGCTGAACCGCCCGGCCTCCCCGGATGCGCCGCCGGCGGGATAGGTCGCCTCCAGGAACTCCAGCTCGCCCGGGTCGAGGTGGGCGAGCCGCTCCCACACCACGCCGGTGTCGAGCTCGATCCGGGCCCGCTCGGCGCTGCGCACGACCGGTGCACCCCTGACCACATCCGGCGGTCCGGCCTCCACCGACGTGCGCTCCGGGGCGCGCTGCGCCGCACCTTCCCGGGCGAAGAGCGCATCCATCGACAGGCCGAGCTCCTCGACGACGGCGTAGAGCGTGGCCACCGATGCGCGGCTGCGCCCGATCTCGACCTGGGAGAGCATGCTCGCCGACACGCCCACCCGTTGCGCGAGCGCCCTCAGCGACAACCCCTGACGCAGGCGCTCCGCGCGCAGGCGAGCACCGACTTCCGCCTCCACCCGCTGCCCCCTTGCCACCACCGCGTCCGGCCGCGCTCAGGGTAGCCACCGGTGAGACGTCAGGTGCCGCAGGCGATCCGGCGCGCGTCGTCACCACACCCCGGAGGCCGCGCCGTCCTCACCGAGGTAGGCCTCCCGCACGCGCGGGTCGGCCAGCAGCTCGGCCCCGGTGCCGCTCAGCGTGGTGCGACCCAGGTCGATCACGTAGGCGTGATCGGAGAGCGACAGCGCCGCCAGCGCGTTCTGCTCCACGAGCAACACGGTCGTGCCCGAGTCCCGCAGCCTGCGGACCGTCTCCAGGATCACCTGGGTCATGATCGGGGAGAGCCCCATCGACGGCTCGTCGAGCATGAGCAGCTCCGGACGCGACATCAGGGCCCGGCCGATGGCGAGCATCTGCTGCTCACCGCCGGAGAACAGGCCCGCCTTGGCCGCCCGGCGCCCGCCGAGGACCGGGAACATCGCGTAGATCCGTTCCAGGTCGGCCTCGATCCCGGGCTCGTCGCGGCGGGTGTGGGCGCCCAGGCGCAGGTTCTGCTCCACCGTCATCCGCGCGAAGAGCCGCCGCCCCTCCGGGCTGTGCGCCACACCGCGGGTGAGGACCTCGTGCGCCGGCAGCCGGTGCAGCGGCTCGCCGTCCAGGAGGATCTCCCCCGAGACCGGCCGCAGCAGCCCGGAGATCGTGCGCAGGGTCGTGGTCTTGCCGGCGCCGTTGCTGCCGATCAGGCTCACGATCTCGCCGCGACCGACCGCGAACGACACACCGCGCACCGCCTGGATCGCGCCGTAGGCGACGGTGAGGTCGCGGACCTCGAGGAAACTCATCCGTGCCACCCTCCTCCGGCCCCGCCGGGCGGCGCCCCCAGGTACGCCTCGACGACGCGGGGGTCGCCGCGCACCCGCTCTGGCGTGCCCTCCACCAGCACCTCTCCCCGCACCAGCACCACCACGCGGTCGCACGTGCCGAAGATGAACTTCGTGTCGTGCTCGATGACGACCACCGAGATCCCGAGTGCACGGACGGCCGAGATCAGCTGCCGGGTGGCCGCGGTCTCCTGGGCGTTCATCCCGGCGGTCGGCTCGTCGAGCAGCAGCACCTCGGGGTCGGTCGCGAGCGCCCGTGCGATCTCGAGCCGCCGCTGGTCGCCGTAGGCCAGGTTGCCGGCCGGCTCGCCGGAGGAGCGCGTCAGCCCGACGAACGCCAGCAGCTCGCCCGCCCGCCGCGCGGCCTCCGCCTCGCTGCGCCGGAACGCCGGGCCGTGCAGCAGCGACGACAGCGCGCCCTGCCTCATCCGGACGTGCCGGCCGACCAGCACGTTCTCCTCCGCCGTCATGCTCGGGAAGAGCCGGATGTTCTGGAACGTCCTGGCCACCCCCCGCTCGGTGACCCGCGCCGGGTCCGGCGGCAGTGGGATCCCGCGCATCGCCACCGAACCCGACGTGGGCGTGTACAAGCCCGTGAGGCAGTTGAACAGCGTGGTCTTGCCCGCCCCGTTCGGCCCGATCAGGCCGATGATCTCGCGGTCGGCGAGCGTGAACGACACGTCCTTCAGCGCGGTGAGCCCGCCGAACCGCATGGACACGGCGGCGGCGTGCAGGACCGGTTCGCCGACGAGCGGCCGGCCGAAGTCCACGGTGGGCTGGTCCGGCATCGGACGGTCCGGCATAGCACGGTCCGGCATTCAGCGGCCCACCTTCGCCAGGACCGCCGGCAGCACGACGGTCGGTTCCTCCCTGCCGGGGGCGCGCTCCGCCCGCCGGTGCGTGTCGGGCACCAGGCCCTGCGGCCGGAACCGCATGATGAGGATCAGCGCGATCCCGAACAGCAGCAGCCGGTAGTCGGAGAACTCCCGCAGCTTCTCCGGCAGCACGAACAGGATCGACGCGCCGAGCACCGCGCCGGGGATCGTCCCCATCCCGCCCAGGATCACCGCGGCGAGCAGGGTGACCGACTCGATGAACCGGAAGCTCTCGTAGGACACGGTCGCCGTCTTGTGCGCGTAGAACGCGCCGGCCATCCCGGCGAGCATCGCGCCGATCAGGAAGGCGAGGATCTTGGTCGACCCCGTCCGGACGCCCATCGCGCGCGCCGCGTCCTCGTCCTCCCGGATCGCGATCCACGCCCGGCCCAGCCGCGAGTTCTTCAGGTTGGCGAAGACGAGCATCGCCCCGGCGACGATGAGCACGATCAGCACGTAGTAGAGCACCCCGGGGGCCACCCGGACGCCCCCGATGACCAGCTTCTCGTCGAAGCCGTGGCCGAACAGGGACAGCGGCGGGATGCCCGGGATGGCGTTGGAGCCCCCGGTCAGCCCGCCGATGTCGTTTTGGGCCGAGCGGACGAAGATCTCGCCGAAGGCGAGGGTGACGATCGCCAGGTAGTCGCCCCTGACGCGCAGCGTCGGCGACCCCACGACCGCGCCGAACAACCCCGCGACCACCGCGCTGATGACCATCACCAGCGGGAACGGCAGGTCGAGCCCGATGCGCGACGCCGCGGCGCCGGAGAGGTTCGCCGCGACGAACGCCCCGATGCCCAGGAACGCGATGTAGCCGAGGTCGAGCAGCCCGGCGAGCCCCACCACGATGTTCAGCCCGATCGCCGCGGCGGCGTACACGCCGATGTTCGCGGCGACCGTCATCCAGTACTCGGTGCCGGCCCCGGTGAACGGCAGCGCGAGCGCGCACAGCAGCAGCACCCCGATGCCGAACCCGCGGTGGCGCTCCGACAGCGCCGCCACCCACGAGGACAGCCCCGACGCGTGCAGCGCGCCCATCCCAGCGCCGGCAGCGGCGAGGAACGACAGGAACACCGCGCCCGCGTACACGTTCGCCGCGCCGCCCTGTCCCCCGCTGGTGAGCACCGCCGACACCAGCACCAGGAGCAGGACCAACACCCCCAGCAGCAACAGCCGCTCCCACCACGGGGGGAACCGCCACTGCCACGCCGGCACGTCCGACGCCCGCCCACGGGCGGACGCCGCCAGGATCAGGACCCCGCCCACCAACGCGACGGGCGCCCCGAACGCCACGTCCTCGTCGGACACGGTGATGGCGCCCAGCCCGCCACCGTCGACCGTGATCCACAGCCCGTTGAGGACGCTGACGGTGACGACACCGGCGCCGAGCGCGCGCAGGATCCTCCCTTGTCCCGGCACCGCCACCAGCGCGAACACGAGCGCCGCCACCCCGAAGGCCAGCAGATGCGCCCGGTACCCGGCCAGCCCGAACGGCTCCCTGAAGAACTCCAGCGTCGCCTTCGCGGGGTACGGCCCGTCGTTCAGCACGAAGGTCGCCCATGGCAGATAGGTCCCGGTGATGGTGAGCAGGCCGCCCGCCACCCGCAACGCAGTGCTGTTGACGAGCTCGGTGGCGTTCACGCCCGCACCCGCTCCGTCTCGCCGAAGAACCCCTGGGGCCGGTACACGAGCACCGCGATCAGCACCACGAAGATCCAGACGTAGTCGTAGGCCGTTCCGCCCGGCAGGTACTGCCCTCCGAGCGCCTTCACCAGCCCGATCACCAACCCGCCCACCACGGCACCCCTGATGTTCCCGATGCCGCCGAGCACGGCGGCGGTGAACGCGAAGATCCCGGTCTGGAAGCCGATGTCGATGTTGACGAAGCCAAGGTCGGCCCCGTAGAGGATGCCCGCGACCCCGGCGAGCACCCCACCGAGCGCGAACGTCGCCACGATGACCCGGTCCGGGTCGATGCCCATCAGGCGGGCGATGTCGCGGTCCTGCGCGATGGCGCGCATCGCCCTCCCCATCCGCGAGTGGTCGATGAACCGCTGCAACGCGACCGCCAGCACCACCGACCCGACGATGATCAGCACCCCGGTGTAGCGGACGGGCACCCCGTCGCCGATCGGGATGACGTAGGCGCCCTCGACGAACACCCGGGGGAACGGCAGCGGCGAGATCGCCCCCGGGTAGAAGACGCGCACGGCCTCCTGCAACGCGACCGACACCCCGAGCGCCGTGATGAGCGGCGCGAGCCGCGGCGCGTCGCGCAGCGGCCGGTAGGCGAACCGCTCCATCGCCACCGCGGCCGCGGCCGAGACCGCGGCGCCGGCCACGAGCAGCAGCGGGAGGGCGATGTACCACTGCTGCTGCAGGATCGCCGGCAGCAGGTAGGTGGACGTCGCCAGCCCGCCGTACGCGCCCACCATGAACACCTCGCCGTGCGCGAAGTTGATCAGCTGAATGACGCCGTAGACCATCGTGTAGCCCAGCGCGATGAGCCCGATCAGGGAACCGAGCACCAGGCCGTTGACGATCTGCGAGAGGAGCGTGGACAACAGCGTCGACAAGCCGGTCAGCTCGACGGCTCGAAGACCCCGGTCTCCAGGGGAGCGAACTCGTCGTCCTCCACCGTGGAGACCGTGAGCACCTTGTTCGTCGTGTCGCCGAACTCGTCGAACGCCACCTTCCCGCTCGCCCCGGAGAGGTTCGTCCGCTGGACCGCGTCGAGGAGCTGCAGCCGGCTCGGCTCGTCGAACTCACCATCACGCACGACGCCCGCCAGCGCCTGGATGATCACGTTGGTCGCGTCGAACGTCATCGGCCCGTACGCGCTGGACGGCTCGGCGTAGCCCCCCGCGGCGTACGCGTCGACGAACGACTTCGCGCTCGAGAGCGACTCCACCGGGGCGCCGATGTTCGTCGCGAAGTCGCCGGGCCGCCCGCCCAGCCGGATGTACTGCGGATCGGCGATGCCGTCGCCGCCCATCAGCGGGATGTCCAGGCCCGCCTCCGCGAGCTGCTTCGACAGCGGGCCCGCCACGGGGTACTCGCCGCCGTAGTACACCGCGTCCGGCTTGCTCGGACGGATGGCGGCGATCGTCGATGAGAAGTCGGTGTCCTTCTCCCCCACCTTCTCCCTGGCGACGATCCGCGCGCCGAGGCGCTCGGCCTCCGCCACGAAGTTCTCGACCAGCCCGACGCCGTAGGTCTTGCCGTCGTCGATGACCGCGATCTTCTTCTTGCCCGCCTTCTGCACCAGGTACCGCGCACCGAACGGGCCCTGCACCAGGTCGTTCGCCGCCACCCGGAAGTAGGTCGGGAACGGGCGTTTCGGATCGGTGGCGGCCTCCTCGCCCCTCGTCAACGCGGGCCCGGTGTTGCCCGGGGAGATCTGCACGATTGAGCGCTGGGCCAGTACCGGCGCCGCCGACTGTGCGGTGGACGAGTTGTACGTGCCGACGACGGCCACGACCGCCGGGTCCGAGGCCAGCTTCGTCGCCGCCTGGGCCGCGATCTGCGGGAGGCTCTGGTCGTCCTCGGGCTGGAATGCGAGGCGGTAACCCGGGACGGTGCACTTCTCGTTGGCCTGGTCGACCGCCAGGTCGGCCGAGTTGCGCATCCCCAGTCCGATCGCCGACAGGCTCCCGGACATCGGCGCGATCATCCCGATGACCAGCGTGCCCTTGCTGGCGTCGCACGACGGACCGGAGGCGTCGCCCTCCGAACGGTTCGTCCCGCACCCCGCGAGCAGGATCGCGCCGACCAGGACCACCCCGGTGGCGGTCACCGCATTTCTCCGACTCATCGCTGTTGCTTCCCCCATCACATATCCCGATCGGGCGAGCGGCCCGATGCGGGCGTGACGCTAAAGGGGTGAAGGGCGCCGGTCGTCCCACCCAGACGGGAACCTCGGCTACCCCGGACGGGGTACGAAGTCGCTACACCGAATGAGGGAGACGGGACGATGCGGGCAGGACCAGCCCGGTCTCGTATGCGACGACGACCGCCTGCGCACGGCTGCTCAGGTGCAGCTTCGCCATCAGGCGCTTGACGTGGGTCTTCACGGTGGCCTCGCTGAGCACCAGCCGCTGCGCGATCTGGCCGTTGGTCAGGCCGTTGCCGACGAGCCGCAGGATCTCCGTCTCGCGCGGGGTCAGCTCGGTCAGCTGGGCGTTCGCCGCGGCCGCGGTGCGATGGTGCTGGGCATAGGTCTCGACCAACCGGTGGGTGATGCGCGGGGTGATCAGGATGTCGCCAGCGGCGACCGTGTGCACGGCGGAGATGATGCGGTCGGGCGGGGTGTCCTTGAGCAGGAAGCCGGACGCGCCTTCGCCGAGTGCGGTGTACACGTACTCGTCGAGGTCGAAGGTGGTGAGGACGATGATCCGCGGCGGGTCATCCCCCGAAGCAGCCAGGATGCGGCGCGTGGCCGCGATCCCGTCCAGCACCGGCATCCTGATGTCCATCAGGATCACGTCGGGCCGGGTCTGGGACGCCGACGCGACGGCCTCGGCGCCGTCGGCGGCCTCGCCCAGGACCTCGAGCCCGGGCGCGGCGGTGAACAGGGCGACGAGACCACCGCGGATCAGGGCCTGGTCGTCGACCACGAGTATGCGAATCATGATCCGTCCTCGCTGATCGGCAGGCGCAGGACCACGGCGAACCCGCGCTGCTCGCGTGGGCCGGCGGTCAGGACACCACCGTAGAGCTCGGCACGCTCGCGCATGCCGCGGATGCCGTGCGAGTCGGCGGCGGGGGACCCCGGGGCGAACGGGGCTCCGTCGTCACTCACCGAGAGGGTGAGCGTCTGCTCCCCGTAGTCGAGCTCGATCCGCGCCGACGCCGGGCCTGCGTGCTTCAGGATGTTGGTGAGCGACTCCTGGGCCACCCGGTACGCGCACAGGTCCGGTCCCGGCGGCAACGGACGGGCCCGGCCGGTCACGACCACGTCGACCGGTAGCCCGGCCTTGCGGGTGCGGTCCACCAGCAGGTCGAGGTCGGACAGGCCGGGCTGCGGGCGGTAGTCCGACTCGGCGTCGCGGTCGACCCGCAGCACGTCGAGCAAGCGGCGCATCTCCGCCAGTGCCTGCCGACCGGCATCACCGGCCGCGGAGATCGCGAGTTTGGCGGTGGGCGGGTCCGAGTCGAGCACGTACTGCGCGAGGCCCGCCTGCAACGACACGACCGACATGTGGTGGGTCACGATGTCGTGCAGCTCCCTCGCGATGCGCACCCGCTCGTCGGCGACGGCGCGCGCCGCCCGTGCGGCCATATGCTCCGAGCGCTGGGCCCACCGCCGGGTGGCGTCGCCCAGCCCCCACACCCCCAGCAGCACCAGCGTGGGAAACGCCAGTACCGACCCGCCGGGCATCCCCGCGGCCGCGAGGAAGGCCGCCGTCGCCACCACCGCCGGCACGAAGGCGACCGCAGCCGCGAGGGGAGGCCGCAGCGTGGCGACGGTGAACATCCCGACGATCATGCCGAACCCGCCGCCCGGGACCTCTCCGGTGCCGGGGGCGAGCAAGCCGTACGCCGCGATCGCCCCGGCCATGATCCACGTCGCCAGCACCGGCACGCGCCGGCGGACGGCGATCGGCGCGACCGCGAGCACCGCCACGAGGTGGACGAGCCAGCCGCCCGCACCGCTGCGGGAGGCCGTGTCCACGGCGAGCGCAGTCAGCACCACGGCGAACAAGGCGTCCGTGAGAACCGCTTGGTGGCCCATTCGCACGGCTAGACGTTAGGACGCGGTGATCACGGTCTCGCCGCCTCCCTGGGGTATCCGGGCCTACCCCCACGGGGGCAGCCGGCGGCTGCTGAACCGGTCCCGAACCGCGGATCCGCGTTCCTCCCTTGACCCGGCCCGCGCCGCACCCGCACCCTCTGGTCAGTGGTCAGTCCACTTACCAGGACGAGGAGGTCCGGGTGACCAGGACGGCGCAACGGGACGGGATCGGGCCGCGATCGCTGGCGCGGGTGGCGTTCGCGTCCGGGATCGGGTCCTGCCTGGAGTGGTACGACTTCTTCATCTACGGCACCGCGGCCGCCGTGGTGTTCAACGTCCTCTTCTTCCCCGATCTGGATCCGGCCGTCGGCACGCTGGTCGCGTTCGCGACGTTTGGGGTCGGGTTCGTCGCCCGGCCGCTCGGGGGGCTCTTCTTCGGCCACTTCGGCGACCGGATCGGGCGCAGAGGTGTCCTCGTCACCACCCTGCTGCTGGTGGGCGGGGCGACCTTCCTCATCGGCTTCCTCCCGGGGTACGACAGCATCGGCGTCGCGGCTCCGGTGCTGCTCGTGCTGATGCGGTTGGTGCAGGGCTTCGGTGCGGGGGCCGAGTACAGCGGCGCGGTCATCTACGCCGTCGAGCACGCCCCGCCGCGCCGCCGCGGCTGGTTCGGCAGCTGGTCCCCGATGGGTGTCTCGCTCGGCACGCTGATGGCGTCCGGGGTGTTCGCGCTGGTCTCCACGCTGCCGGAGGAGCAGTTCCTGTCCTGGGGCTGGCGGGTGCCGTTCTGGCTCAGCATCGTCCTGGTCGCAGTCGGCCTCTACCTGCGGCTGTCCCTCGCCGAGACCCCCGTGTTCGAGGAGGCGCGCGAGCGGCGGGACGTCCTGCGGATGCCGATCAAGCACGCACTGGTGACGCAGCCGCGCAGCTTCGTGGTGGTGATCGGCGCCCGGTTCGCCGAGAACGGCCTCGGCTACCTGTTCCCGACCTGGAGCATCAGCTACCTCAGCAGCCAGCTCGGGTACTCGCGCACCAGCGCTCTGATCGCCGTCACGATCGCGACCTGCGCGCAGTTCGTGATGGTGCCGGTCTGGTCGATCCTCTCCGACCGGATCGGGCGGAAGCCGGTCTACGCGGGCGCGGCGCTGTTCTGCGCGCTGTTCGCGTTCCCCTACTTCCTGCTGCTGCACACCGGCAGCGCTCCGCTGGTGGTCTTCGGGATGGCCGCGGCCGTCGGCATCGGGGTGGCGGGGATGTTCGGGCCGCAGGCGGCGTACTTCACCGAGCTGTTCGGGCCGCGTGTGCGCTACAGCGGGTTCGCGTTCGCCCGCGAGCTCGGGTCGATCCTCGCCGGCGGGCCCGCGCCGTTCCTGGCGAGCCTGTTGCTCGCGTGGGCGGGCGGTGCGCCGTGGGCCGTCGCCGGGTACATGGTCGTGCTGTCGCTGATCACCGCCGCCGCCGTGTTGTGGGGGCCGGAGACGTACCGCAGCGACATCCTCGCCGAGCCGGCTGCAACGGCTACGGTCGCGGGAGCGCGATGACCGCGGGGACGACAATCGCGGTCATGCCCGACCGCCGCTCCTTCCGGCTGCTGCCGATCAAACAGGTACACGTCTACCGGGAGGTCTTCGCCCAGCTCGACGGGATGGTCGCGACCATGGCGCCCGGCGAACGCCTGCAGTCGGAGCGCGAGCTCGCCGAGCGGCTGCAGGTCAGCCGGGTGTCGGTGCGTGAGGCGCTGCGAGCGCTGGAGAGCATGGGGAAGATCGAGATCCGGCGCAACGCCGGCGCCTTCGTCCTCGACCCCGACGGCACCCTGCCGGCCGAGCAGCTCCTCGCCGGGATGGCGCCCGGCGCCGAGTCCCTGCAGTGGCTCACCGACCTGCGCACCGCCGTCGACACGCGCGTCGTGCAGCTGCTGGCGCGGCAACCGCGGCCCGACCTCTCCGCCGTGCGGGAGTTCCTCGACCGCGCCGCGGCCGAGCTCGCCGAGCAGGACGTCCAGCAGGGCAGCCTCGACGTCCGGTTCGAGGCACTGCTGGCCCGCGCGGCCGGCAACCCGGTGCTGGAGCGGGCGCAGAAGTGGGTGCACCAGGCGTGGGTCACCGCGTGGAGCGCGTTCGGGATCGCACCCGGTGACCGGCAGACCCTGCACTCCGAGCACGTCGCGATCCTGGCCGCGCTGGAGGCGGGGGACGCCGCGCGGGCCGTCGCGCTCATGGAGGGCCACGTCGACTGCCAGGTCCGAGACGCCGCGGTCCCCCGCGGCGACCAGGAAGGGAGTTCCCAGTGCACCTGACGCCGGATCAGATCGGCACCTACCGCGAGCAGGGCTACCTCGCGGTGCGCAACGTGTTCACCGCTGACGAGGTCCGTGAGCTGCAACGGGTGACCGACGAGTTCGTGGAGCGCTCGCGCGGCGTCGCCGAGCACACCGACGTGTTCGACCTCGAACCGGGACACACCGCCGCCGAGCCGCGGTTGCGGCGGCTCAAGGCGCCCCACCGCCAGCACCCGGCCTACGACCGCGCTCTGCGCAACGAGGCGGTGCTCACCCCCGTCCGCCAGCTCGTCGGGGACGGCGTCCGGTTCCAGAACACGAAGCTCAACCTGAAGTCACCCGAGTTCGGCAGCCCCGTCGAGTGGCACCAGGACTGGGCCTTCTACCCGCACACCAACGACGACGTGCTGGCGGTCGGCATCGCCGTCGACGACATGCTGCTCGAGAACGGATGCCTCATGGTGGTGCCCGGATCGCACCGCGGCCCCGTCCTCGACCACCACCAGGACGGCGTCTTCGCCGGTGCCGTGCCGCCCGGCGGGTTCGTCGAGCAGGCCGTGCCGATCGAGCTCCACGCGGGCGACATCTCGATCCACCACGCGCGGCTGCTGCACGGGTCGGCCCCCAACCGGTCACAGCGCCCCCGCCGGTTCCTGCTGTTCGAGTACGCCGCGGCCGACGCGTGGCCGCTGGTCGACTTCCCCGGTTGGGAACAGTTCAACGACCGGCTGCTGTGCGGCGACCCGACCGCCACACCGCGGCTCGAGCCCGTGCCCGTCCGGATCCCGCTGCCCAAGCACGCGCGGGCCGGCTCGATCTACGAGGTCCAGAGCGCCCTCGCCGAGAGCGCCTTCGGCTGATCGACCGGCTCAGAAGGTGGTGCCGTGGCTCGCCCCGTGGCCGCCGCCGTAGTCGCTGTCGTGGAACGTCGCGTGGTTCCGGCTGCCGTGCCGGCCGGGAGGACGCGGGGGCGGGATCTCCTCCGGGTCGTGCCAGATGTGGCGCGTGGCCGACATCCACCAGAACCGGAAGTCGGAGTCCGTGGGTTGTGTTCCGGGAGGCGCGCACGCCCGGGCGACGGCGTCCCGGGCGGCCGGGTCCCACTCGATCGTCCGGACGCCGGATTCCCCACAGCGCGCACAGCGCCTCTTCCAACTCCGGGACGGTCAGCCCCTGCTCGGCCGACTCCACGACCCGCACCGTGGTGGGGTCGACCGCGGACCAGCCCCAGATCGCCTGTTCCGCGAGCGCCTGCTCCCGCCTTCTCCGCTCCTCCGCGTCCGCCCGCGCCTTCTCGTGGAGGCGCCACCGCTCCGCGTCCTGCTGCCGGCGCTCGGCGACGGCGGCCTCTTCCCGCCGGAGGATCTCCTCGACGACGGGCCGGTACGTCGCCTCCGCGACCTCCGTCGCCCGCCGGTACGCCTGTTCCGCCCGCTCGACCCGTCGGGCGTAACCGGGCATCCCCGCCACCACGTGTCGACGACCCTCTGCTACGCGCGGCCCGCCGACAGGACCGCTTCCGTGAACGCGGCCTCGGCGGCGCGCCACGCGTGCATGTCGGCCGTGGTGCCCCGGATCCTGCCCCAGCCGATCTCGCGGCCATGGGCCTCGCTGACCGAGTAGTCCCTCGCCGGATCGGCGAGAACTCGGTGATCTCCCGGAACGGGGGAAGCCGACGGCGGCCGGGCCGCACCAGAAGCCCCACAGGGGACCACGTGATGTTGCAGAGCCAATCCACATCAACTAGAATCGAACACATGTTCGATGCGGTCTGCGAGGAGGAGGTCGGCGACCCCGTCGACCCCGAACTCGAGGACGCCTTCGACTGGATCGCCATCGAACGCGAACTGCGCCGCGGCGACGAGGAGCGCACCTGGGGCAACACCGCCCCGTCCGGGCTGTTCGCGCTGGAGATCGACGCCGACACCGAGTGCGAGGCCGGGCTGTCGGACGCCCAGCTGATCGATGCGATCGTCGGGTTCGACCGGGTCGCCGCATGGGCGCAGGCCCGGCAGGCCCGGCTGCTGGCC
>NZ_BAABJO010000028.1:0-122656 GCF_039543345.1 Pseudonocardia adelaidensis
ACAGTGCGACGTTGACCCGGATCGGTGCCGAGATCGCCGCCGGCGAACCGCGGTGGCGCACCACCACCGTGGCCGACCCGGCCACCGCCGAGCAGGTGCTGCTCACCCTCGCGTTGTGCGGCACCGCTGGCCACGTCGAAACCCTGGTCCGCGCGGTGCGCCGCCGCCACACCCCACCACCCGACAGCGCCGCGCGCCGGTCGTTGTCCTGGCGGTGGGACGACGACGGTGCACTGGTGGTGCGGGCCCGGCTCACCCCGGATGCCGGGGCCGCGTTCATCGCCGCGATCGAGGCGCTGGTCCCGGCCCGGGCCCCGACCACCCAGCCGACCCCACCGGCGCCACCGGACCTGGACGAACGCGCCCAAGAACAGGCACCCGGCCCGGCCGCCGACCACACCGAGGCGCGGCGGGCCGACGCCCTGCTGGCCCTGGTCAGCGGCCGCGCCGACGACGACGGCGGCCCGGTCGTGGAGCGGGGTGAGACGCAGGTGGTGGTGCACGTCGAGGTTCCCACCGGGACGGCCCGGATCGAGGGCGGCCCGGAGATCCCCGCCGCCACCGCGGAGCGGTTGGCGTGTGATGCCCGGGTGCAGGCCCTGCTGGATGACCGCACCGGTAACCGGATGTACTTCGGGCGCAACCGGCGCCTGGCCTCCCCGGCGCAGATCGCGGCGTTGACGGTGCGCGACGGTGGGCGGTGTCAGTTCCCGGGCTGTACCCACACCCGGTTCCTGCACGCCCACCACGTGTTGTCCTGGCTGTTCGGCGGGCCCACCGACATCGACAACCTGATCCTGTTGTGCTCCTTCCACCACGCGGTGATCCACGATCACGGCTACCGGATCCGGCGGCTGGCCGGGCGCTGGGAGTTCCTGCGCCCGGACGGCTCACCGGTCCCGGCGGTGGCGGCGCCGCTGACCGGCAACGCCGAAAGCCTGGTCGAGATGCACACCCGGGCCCGGCTGCGGATCGATCACCGCACGCTGACCCCGGACTGGGACGGCGACCGCCTGGATCCCGAACCCATCCTCGACGTGCTGCTACCCCGCCGGATCAAGACCGCAGCCTGAACGTTCTGCGGCGCGTCCGCGCAGCGGGCCGCACGGCTGCCCGATGCCGAGCGGGTGCGGCTCGCTGGCCCTGTTCCGGGGGCGCTCAGGGGCGCACCCGAATGACGGTCTTGCCCTTGCGCCGCTCGGTCGGGTTGAGCGCAGGGACGGCGTCGTCGAGGGTCGCGACGGTTCCGATGTGCGTGCGAAGGCGCCCGTCCCGGACCCGGTCGACGATCTCCACCAGCTGGCTCGGAACGGACTCGACGACGAAGTCGACCGCGAGGCCGTCGACAGGGCGAGCCTCAGCGGGCCCGACCACCGACACCAGCGTCCCGCCAGGCCGGATGATGCTCGCCGAGCGCCTTTGGACGTCACCGCCGATGACATCGAAGACCAGGTCGACCCCGCCGACGTCGTCGAGATCCTCGTCGTCGAGGTCGAGGAACTCGTTCGCGCCGAAGTCGAGCGCCGCCTGGCGGTCCGCCGCCCGCCCGGTACCGATGACGTAGGCACCGAACTCCCGGGCGAGCTGCGTCACCACAGACCCCACCGCGCCGGCGGCGCCGTGTGCGAGGACGCTCTGCCCCGGCTGAAGACGACCGTGCTGGAACAGGCCCTGCCACGCGGTCAGGCCGGAGATCGGCAGGCTGGCACCCACCGTGAAGTCGACGTTCCCCGGCAGCGGCGCAAGGTTGCGTGCCTCCACGGCCGCGTACTCGGCCAGGGTTCCGTCGCGGTGCCAGTCCGTGATCCCGAACACCCGCTGACCCAGCGAGAGCCCCGTCGTGCCGTAGCCGAGGGAGGTGACCACTCCGGCGAACTCGTGGCCGATGATCGCCGGGGCTCGATCGTGACCGGAGCGATCGACCCACGTCGAGGGCCACTCCCACTCTGCGGGGACGAAGCCCGACGCATGGACGTCGACGACGACGTCGTTGATCGCCGGCGTCGGCTCGGGCCGCTCCGCGAGCGTGATCCCGGCTGCTTCCGCGGCCTGATCCGTCGCGACGATTGCCTTCACTGGTACCTCCGCGTATCTCGTGCTCGCCGGCTCTGTGCGCCGGTCTGTGACCGTGTGTGGTCCTCGTCGAGCTCCGGTTGGACTCGGCGCCTTTCGGTGCTCGCCATCCTTGCGGGGTGCTGGGTGAGCGCGGCCAGGTCGGCCCACACCGGAAGCGGTGGCGAGCACCGTCGGGCGCCCGGGTCGCCGACTACCGCGACCGGGACGCGAAACGGCTGGTGGACATCGAGCGGTCACCGGCGACGGGCACCCGGCGACGACCTCGAGCGGGTCGAGGCGACCGGTGTCGGACACCGCATCCTGAGGGCGCGACCTGGACTCATGAGGGGCCCGCGAGGTCGAGGAACTCGACGCTCGCCGGTCCCTCCGCCCCCACGAGCACCCTGCCGCAGGGCGTCACCTCCACCGTCGTGCGCCGGGCGCCGTCGACCCGGGCGACGTACCGGCCGGGCGCGGGGAGTGCGGTGCCCTCGGCGACGTCGAGCGCCCGGCCGCACGCGATGCCGTCGACGCGGTGCGGCCTGCCCAGTGCCCTGGATGCGGCGCGGACGTCGCCTGCCCGCAGCCGCTCCCGCACGTACGTCGACGAGCAGAGCGCCTCGACCTCGTGGAGCAGCGCGACGGCCTCGACGGTGAAGCCGTAGCCGTTGCCGAAGCCGCGCAGCAGGGCGGGGTCACCCGCGCCGCGGCGGCCGAAGGTGAAGTTCGCGCCGACGACCACGGCGGCGGCCCGCAGTGCGCCGACCAGCACCCGCTCGACGAACGCGCCCGGCGACAGCTGCGCGAGGTCGGGGGTGAACGGCAGCACGCACACGGCGCGCCGTTCGACGGTGGTGAGCGCCGCGGTGTCGCGGGGGCGGCCGACGACGCGCGCCGGGTGCGGGTCGAACGTCACGAGCACGACGGGCAGGCCGCGGGTCCGGCCCGTGCGCACGGCCCGCTCCACGAGCCGGGCGTGGCTGCGGTGCAGCCCGTCGAACACGCCGAGCGTGACGACGCACGGGCCCCAGCCCGCGGGGACCTCCTCGACGCCCCGCCAGAGCCGCGTGATCGCGGGCGCGCTCATGGCCCGGCCACCAGCGCCGACGGGTGCCGGGCCAGCGGCGTGACCTGCACGGTCATGAACGGGAACAGCGGTAGCGACCAGAGGATCTCGTGCAGCTCGTCCGGGGAGCCGACGTCGAAGACGCTGATGTTCGAGTACTGCCCGACGATCCGCCACAGGTGCACCCACGTGCCGGCGCGCTGCAGCGCGAGCGCCCGTTCCTTCTCGGTGGCGACGAGCCGGGCGCGCTCGTCCGGTTCGAGGTCGTGGGGGATGGCCACGTCCATCCGCACGTGGAACAGCACGGCTACCTCCTGGTCAGGGCATGCACGGCGGCGGGGTCGAGCTCGACGCCGAGCCCCGGGCCGTCGGGCAGGTGCAGCTCGCCGTCGGCGTAGCGCAGCGGCGTGGTGAGCAGCTCCTCGCTCATGAGCAGCGGGCCGAAGAGCTCGCTGCCCCACGTCGCGGCCGGGGCGGCGCACGCGAGGTGCAGCGACGCCGCGGTGCCGATCGGGCTCTCGATCGACGTGCCGGCGTGGCACGGGATGCCGGCGGCCGCGGCGATCTCGGCGATCGCCTTCGTGGCGCGCAGCCCGCCCGACTTCGTGGTCTTGAGCGAGTACACGTCGGCGGCGCCGAGCTTCGCCAGGCGCAGTGCGTCGGTGGGCGTGCGGAGGCTCTCGTCGGCCATCACGGGGATGGGCAGCGCCCGGTTGATCTCGGCGAGCGCCTCGAACTCCGCGCCCGGAACGGGCTGCTCGACGAGGTCGACGCCGGCGTCGACCAGCGTCGGCAGGTGGGTGAGCGAGGTGAGCCGGTCCCAGCGGGCGTTGAGGTCGACGCGCACGCTCGCGACGCCCGCGAGCTTCTCCGCCACCGCGCAGATGCGGGCCACGTCGTCGGCCGGGTCCTGCGCGCCCATCTTCAGCTTGAAGCTGCGGTGCAGCCCCGCGTCGAGCTTCCCGAGGGCCTCCTCGACGACGGCGGGCGCGGGCTCGGTGCCCAGTGCCCACGTCACCGGGACCGACGTGCGGGCCGCGCCGCCGAGCAGGGTGTGCACCGGGACGCCGAGGCAGCGCGCCCACGCGTCGTGCAGCGCGACCTCGACCGCGCACTTCGCGTACAGGTTCGCCGCCACGACGTCGCCGACGTCCCGGAGGACGCCGGCGATGTCGTCGACCCGGCGGCCCAGCAGCAGGGGCGCGATGTACCGCTCGACCACCAGCTGCATGGTCTCGACGGACTCGCCGCCCCACCACGGGCCGGCCGGGACGACACCCTCGCCGACGCCGGCGCCGCCGCCCGCCGTGCGCACGAACACCAGCAGCACCGGCTGGGCGTCCATGCTCGTGCGCGCGAAACGGTGCGGGCGGCGCAACGGGA
Source organism: Pseudonocardia adelaidensis (assembly GCF_039543345.1). NCBI lineage: Bacteria > Bacillati > Actinomycetota > Actinomycetes > Pseudonocardiales > Pseudonocardiaceae > Pseudonocardia > Pseudonocardia adelaidensis. The sequence goes on from NZ_BAABJO010000028.1 coordinate 4,505, forward strand.
TGTCAAGCAGCACCGTCTCGACGCGGTCGATCACCAGGTCGTTCACAGAACCTCTCTTCTACGGGCCGATCTGCTACGCGACGGGCTCGAGCACGAAGTCGTACTCGGCGCGCAGCCGGCCGTCGGCCTGCGGCTGCGGGTCCAGGACGAGCTCCGGCTTGGTGGCGCCCGCGATGTCGGCGTCGAGCCACTCACCGCCCTGGAAGTACAGCTGGGTGGTGATCTGGCGGTGGCCGGGCGCGCGGACCAGCAGGTGCAGGTGGGCGGGCCGCCACGGCTCCCATCCCGCGGCCGCGCAGAGCGCGCCGGTGGGGCCGTCGGTCGGGATCTGGTACGGGGCCGGCCGCACCGTCGTGATCTCGAACCGGCCCGTGTCGTCGGCGGCGACCACGCCGCGCAGGTTGCCGTCCGGGATGTCCGGGGCGAAGCCGGAGTAGTAGCCCTGCTCGTCGGCCTGCCAGATGTCCAGCTCGGCGCCTGCGACCGGGTTGCCGTCGACGTCCCGCACCTGGCCGGTGAACACGAGCGGGGTGCCGCCCTCGTCCGGGCGCTGCGGGAGCGTCGCGGGCGAGGGCAGCCGCCGCTGGCCGGGCAGGTAGTACGGGCCGAGGATGCTGCCCTTGGTGCCCTGCTGGGTCTCGGCGGCCACCTCCTCGACGACGTGCTCGACGAACACGTCGAGGAACAGCGGCCACTCGCCGCCCTCACCGACCTCGATCAGCCACTTCTTGGCGGCCTGGAACTCGGCGTAGGTGACCTCGTGGGTGCGGATGGCGGCGTGCACGCCCTCCAGGACGGCCCGCACGACGGCGTCGACCCGCTGCGGATCGACGGCCGCTCCACCCTCCGCGCTCGCGCGGCGGAACGACTCGGTGGCCGACGCTCCCGATCCGGCGGCGGTCGGGGAGTGCTTCTCGGTGGTGGTCATCGCGGTTCTCCTAGCGGTTCCGCAGGAACGACACGTCGTCGTTGCCGATGAGGTCGGGGACGGTCCAGCCGTCGAGGTCGTACTCGGCCAGGCACTGTTCGGCGAGGCCCTTCATCGCCGCGGTGGTGCCCTGGGCCTCGGCCGCGAAGAGCAGCTCGGACTTCACGTTCTCGTGGTTGCCGGAGTAGTTGCGCTCGTAGAGCTCGTGGCGGCCGCCGAACTCGGAGCCGACGGCGTCCCAGAGCGCCTTCATGACCTTGACGCGCTCGACCGCCGGGTAGCCGTTCGAGCCGCGGACGTACTTGTCCAGGTACGGCCGCACCTCGGGGGTCTTGAAGTCGATCGCGTGCGAGTTGAGGTAGATCAGCCCGCTCGCCACGTCGGACTCGATGATCTCCTTGACCCGCGGGTAGGCCTGGATCATCAGCATCCGGTAGGTCAGCCCGTAGTCGAGCTTGGGCAGCAGCGCCCCGTTCGTCCACTCGTCGGGGTTGCGGGCCATCGCGTCGGCGAGCGCGTAGAAGGTGTTGCGCCAGCCGACGACCTCACCCGCACGCGACTGGACGCCGCGGAAGTCCTTGCTCCCGGTGATTTCGAGGGCCTTGAGCAGCAGCCCGGCGATGAAGTCCAGCTTCGTCGCGAGCCGGATGCAGCCGTGGAACGTGAACCGCGGGATGAACCCCGACACCGGGAAGAAGCCGTTGATCTTCTCGATGTCGCCGTAGCAGAAGACGTTCTCCCACGGCACGAGCACCTTGTCGAACACGAAGATCGTGTCGTTCTCGTCGAGCCGCGACGAGAGCGGGTAGTCGAACGGGCTGCCCATGACGGCGGCCTGCTGCGTGTAGGAGGCGCGGCAGATCAGCTTGATGCCCGGTGCGTCCATCGGCACCGTGCAGATGAGCGCGAACTCCTTCTTCTTGATGGGCAGGCCGTAGTGGGCGATGAAGTTGTAGTTCGTGATCGCCGAGCCGGTGGCGACGACCTTGGCGCCCGAGACGACGAGCCCGGCGTCGGTCTCCTCCTCGACCTTCATGAAGACGTCGCCGACCTCGTCCGGCGGCAGGTTGCGGTCGACGGGCGGGTTGATGATCGCGTGGTTCCAGTACAGGACCTTCTCCTGCGACTCCCGGTACCAGCGCTTCGCGTTGTCCTCGAACGGCGCGTAGAACTCGCTGTTCGCGCCCAGCGTGCCGAGGAAGCTCGCCTTGTAGTCGGGGCTGCGGCCCATCCAGCCGTACGTCATGCGCGCCCAGGTCTCGATGGCGCGCCGGTCGGCGAGCAGGTCGTCCACGGTGTGCGGGCTGCGGAAGAACGGGTGGGTGACGCCGCCGTTGCCGGTGTCGGTCGGGACGGTCAGGGCGTCGGCGTGCGCGGGGTCGTGCAGCGCGTCGTAGAGCCGCGCGGTCATGCGCACCGGGTTGCGGAACGCGGGGTGGGTGGTGACGTCCTGGACGCGCTCGCCGTAGACCCAGACCTCGCGGCCGTCGCGGATCGACTCGATGTAGTCGGCGCCCGTCATCGGGCGGGTGGTGGTGGGGCGTTCCTGCTGGATGGTCATCGGTAGCCCTTCTGCGTCGGTGGAGTCGGGTCAGGCGGCGCGGCGCCGCAGCGGGGTGAAGGCCGCACTTGCGTCGAACCAGCCGGCCTCGGGGCAGTCGAGCGAACCGGCCCAGTGCACGCCGGTCTCGGGCGCTCGCAGCTCGCGGAACGCGCCCGCGTGGAACACCAGCGGTTCGGCGTCGGTGACGTCGAGGTGGTCGACCTCGCCGATCACGATGAGGTGGTCCCCGCCGTCGTAGGTGCGCCACGGCCGGCAGGAGATGGTGGCGGCGTTGCCCACCAGGGCCGGTGCCGTCGGACCGTCGGCCCACTCCGGCTCCGGCTCCTGCGGGCGCCCGGCGAAGTGCAGCGCGGTGTGCAGCTGCGCCGCGGCCAGCACGTTGACGGCGAAGCCCGCCCCGTCCAGGTACTGGCACGCCTTGGACCTCCGCGCCAGCGTCACCTGGCAGAGGGCCGGCTCGAGCGACACCGCGGTGAACGCGTTGACGGTGGCCCCGTGCGGCCTGCCCTCCCCGTTCCGGCAGGTCACGACGGTCACCCCGGTGGCGAAGCTGCCGAACGCGTCGCGCAGCCGTCGCTGGTCCATCACGCACCTCCTCGTGCGAGTACGCTATGCGTACGTCATGAACGCTCTGCGTTCAATGCAGGAGAGAGTGCACCAGGACGGGCCCCGGGTCAAGCCCGGGAGAAACCCGCCGCAGGATGAACCTCTTTTTCGCCCGCACCCCTCCCGAGGACGGTCGTGGTGACGCATGCTGGAGACGGACCGGATCGTCGGACAAGGGAGTCGGATGTGACCGTCACGTCGGGGAAGCCCACGGAAGAGTTCGATGCGGTCGTCGTCGGCGCCGGGTTCTCCGGGCTGTACATGCTGCACCGCCTGCGCGAGCTCGGCCTCTCGGTGCGGGTGTTCGAGGCCGCGGGCGACGTCGGGGGCACCTGGTACTGGAACCGCTATCCGGGAGCGCGGTGTGACAGCGAGAGCATCTACTACGTGTTCTCGGACCACTTCTCCGAGGAACTGCTCGAGGACTGGACCTGGAGCGAGCGCTACGCCGCGCAGCCCGAGATCCTCGGCTACCTCCAGCACGTGGCCGACCGGTTCGACCTGCGCAAGGACATCCGGTTCGACACGCGCGTCACCGCGGCGGTGTACGACGAGGCGACGAACCGCTGGGAGATCGGCACGGACGGTGGCGGGCGGGCGACGGCGCGGTTCCTGATCACCGCGGTCGGCTGCCTCTCGGTCGCCAACCTGCCCGAGTTCCCGGGCCGCGACACCTTCGAGGGCGCCTCGCACCACACCGGGCACTGGCCGCACGAGGGTGTCGACTTCACCGGCCAGCGGGTGGCGGTGATCGGCACCGGCGCCACCTCGGTGCAGATCGTCCCCGAGATCGCCGATGACGTGGAGCACCTGTACGTGTTCCAGCGCACGCCGAACTACGACATCCCGGGGTGGAACCGGCCGCTCGACCAGGAGTACGTGCGGACGACCAAGGAGACCTACAAGCAGCTCTGGCAGCGGATGCGGGAGTCACCGCTGGGCCTGCCGTACGACGTTCCCGAGCGTTCGGCGCTCGAGGTCGGCCCGGACGAGCGCAGGCGCGTCTACGAGGTGGCCTGGGGGAAGGGCGGCTTCCGGCTGGGCGGGGAGACCTTCACCGACCTCCTGACCGACGAGGAGGCGAACGAGACCGCCTCGGAGTTCGTCCGTTCCAAGATCCGGGAGATCGTGCACGACCCGGAGGTCGCCGAGCTGCTCGCGCCGAAGGACCACCCCTTCTTCACGAAGCGCCCCCCGCTGGAGCACGGCTACTACGAGGCGTTCAACAGGGAGAACGTGGAGCTGGTCGACGTCCGGCGGTCCCCGATCGAGGAGATCACCCCGCGGGGTGTGCGGACGCGGGACGGCGAGTACGAGGTCGACGCGATCATCTACGCGACCGGCTTCGACGCGATGACCGGCGCGCTGTTCAGGATGGGCATCCGGGGCCGGGGCGGGGTGCCGCTCACCGAGAAGTGGGCGGAGGGGCCGCGCAGCTACCTCGGGCTCGCGACCCACGGCTTCCCGAACCTGTTCACCCTCACGGGCCCGCAGAGCCCCTCGGTCCTCACGAACATGACCGCCGCGATCGAGCAGCACGTCGACTGGGTCGCCGACTGCATCCGGTACCTGCGCGAGCACGACCTCGACCGGATCGAACCGTTGCCCGAGGCGGAGGACGACTGGGTCGCCCACCACACCGAGGTGGGCGACGCGACGCTCCTGCCGAGGGCCAACTCCTGGTGGGTGGGGGCGAACATCCCGGGGAAGCGCCGCACCCTCTACCCCTACCTCGGCGGCCTCGGGACCTACCGGGAGCGGTGCGATGCGGTCGCCGCGAACGGCTACGAAGGGTTCGCACTGAGCAGCAACGGCGAGGAGCTGCGGTCCCACCTCGCATGAGGGTGCGAGGATTGCCGGGATGACCGGCACGGAGAGCGAGCGCGACTACATCCAGAGCATCGAGCGCGGCTTCGCGGTGCTGCTCGCCTTCGACGAGGAACTGCCCAACCCGTCGCTCGCCGAGCTCGCCGCCGTCACCGGCCTGTCCCGGCCCGCGGTGCGCCGGATCCTGCTGACGCTGCAGCGGCTCGGGTACGTGCAGGCCGAGGGGCCGCGGTGGCGGCTCACGCCGCGCGTGCTCTCCATCGGCCAGCACTACTCCGGCTCCAACGCCATGATCGAGGCCGCGCAGCCCCACCTGCTCGCGCTGGCCGAGCGGACCGGCGAGTCGGCGTCCCTCGCCGCGCTCGACGGCACCGAGGTCGTCTACGTCGCCCGGGTGCCGGTGCGGCGGATCATGAGCATCAACGTGGCGATCGGCACGCGCGTCCCCGCGCACGCCACGTCCATGGGGCGGGCCCTGCTGGCATGGGCGCCGCAGGCGGTCGTCGAGCGGGTCGTGGCGGAGTCCGGTCTGCGGGCGTTCACCGCGCACACGATCACCGACCCGGAGCGGTTGCGCGCCGCGCTGCGCGCCGTCCGCGAACAGGGCTGGGCGATCGTCGCGGAGGAGCTGGAGGAGGGCCTGCTGTCCGCCTCCGCGCCGGTCCGCGACCGTTCCGGCGCCGTCGTCGCGGCGCTCGCGTCGTCGACGTCCAGCGGGCGGTCCGACCCGGAGCGGCTGGCCCGGGAGGTGGTGCCCCTCCTCGTGCAGACGGCCGACCGGATCAGCGCCGACCTCGGGCACCGGGCGGGCACGACGCGCCGCTCGGTGGTGCTGGAGGGGCGGGACGGCTTCTTCTGATCCAATGGGCCGGTGAACGGGACCGCACGGGTGCGCATCGCGACGCTGCTCCCCGGCCTGAGCGGGCGCGGGGTGCTGCTCGCCGCACCGATCGACGCCGAGCGCGTGCGCCGGACACTGGCCGGGAGCGGGTTCGCCGTGGCCGAGGTCGCGGGTCCGGCAGCCGGGCTGCGCGAGGCGCAGGCCGCGATCGCGCGGGCGTTGCGGCTGCCGGAGACGGCGGGCCGCAACCTCGACGCCCTGGTCGACTCGCTGCGTGACCTGGCCACGTGGTGGCCCGATGCCGAGCGGGTGGTGCTGCTCTGGCCCGGCGCCGAGCAGCTGGTGGAGGGGGACCTCCCCGGCTTCCTCGAGCTGACCGAGATCCTCCGCGGCGCCAGCGACGACCTGTGGCGCGGCGGCGGTCCCGGCGACCGGCAGTTCGAGACGGTCGCGTTCGTGCGGCGGCACGGCGTGCGGGCGTTGGGGGAGGCGCCGGCGTGATCCGCATGGTGATCGGCGTGCTGCTGGCCGTGGTCGCGCTGGCAGGCTGCCAGTCGGCGCCGAGCACCGCGCCGCCCGCCACCGGCCCGGCCGCCGCCGCGACCAGCAGCGCACCCGACGACGGCATCGCCGACTGCGCGGTCGCGGACCTGCCGCCCGAGGCGCACGAGGTGATCGAGGAGATCGAGGCGGGCGGGCCGTACGAGCACCCGCGCAACGACGGCGTCACCTTCGGCAACCGCGAGGGGCTCCTGCCCGGCGAGGACCCCGGCTACTACCGGGAGTTCACCGTCGAGACGCCCGGGTCGAGCGACCGCGGCGCCCGCCGGATCGTCACGGGTGGGCCGGACGAGCGCGATCCGGAACACTGGTACTACACCGACGACCACTACGAGAGCTTCTGCGAGTTCGTCCCATGACCATCGATCCCCGCCGGCTCGTGGTCGTCCGGCACGCGAAATCGGCGTGGCCGGACGGCGTGCCCGACCCGCAACGGCCGCTGAACGCGCGCGGCCGCCGGGATGCGCCGGAGGCCGGGCGGTGGATCCGGGACCACGTCGGGCACCTCGACGCGGTGGTCTGCTCGCCCGCCACCCGCACCCGCCAGACGTGGCGGCTGATCGCGGCCGAGCTGGACGAGCCGCCCGACCCGGTCGTCGACGACCGGGTGTACGCGGCCGCGGTCGACACGCTGCTCGCCGTCGTGCGCGCGCTGCCGGACGACGTCGGCTCGGCGCTCCTCCTGGGCCACAACCCCGGCGTCACCGAGCTGGTCGCCGCGCTCACCGCCGAGGAGGCGGAGATGAAGACGTCGGCGATCGCGGTCGTCGAGCTCGGCGGGCCCTGGGCCGGCGCCGCGCCCGGCCGGGCGCGGCTGGCCGACCGCGCGACGCCCCGCGGGTGACCGGCGGTCAGGTCAGCTTCAGCGACGGCCTGTACATCTCCAGCCACAACGCGAAGTCGAGGGTGCGTTCGAGTCCCCGGCGCCCGCCCGGGCCCAGCTGCGCCGGCTCCCGCTCCACCTGTGCGGCCACCCACTCCCGGTCGACGACGTCGAACACGGGGTGACCCGGCGTGGCCAGGTACTCCCGGGCGTTGCGCTGCAGGTTCGCGACGTAGCGCGGGTCCTGGGTGGACGGGTAGGGCGACTTCACCCGGTCCACGACGGACTGCGGCAGGAGGTCGCGGGACGCGGCGCGCAGCAGCGACTTCTCCCGGCCGTCGAAGGACTTCAGCGACCACGGCGCGTTGTAGACGTACTCGACGAGGCGGTGGTCGCAGAACGGCACGCGCACCTCCAGCCCGACGGCCATGGACATCCGGTCCTTGCGGTCCAGCAGGTTCCGCACGAAGCGGGTCAGGTGCAGGTGGCTGATCCGGCGCATCGTCCACTCGAAGTCCGACTCGCCGTCGAGGCGCTCGATGGCGGCCACCGCGGTCTCGTACGCGCCGCGCACGTAGCCGGGCAGGTCCAGGGTCCGCGTCAGCTCGGGCTGGAGGAAGGAACCGTCGCCGCCGGAGAGCCTGCGGAACCGCGTGAGCCACGGGAACGTCGCCGCGCGGCGCGCCTCCTCGTCGAAGAACCACTGGTAGCCGCCGAACACCTCGTCGGCGGACTCCCCCGACAGGGCCACCGTCGACTGCTCCCGGACCGCCTTGAACAGCAGGTACAGCGACGCGTCCGCGTCGCCGAGGCCGGCCGGCAGGTCCCGGGCCCGGATCACCGCGGCCCGGATATCCGGGTCGGCGAGCTGGTCGGGGTCGAGGACGATGTCCCGGTGCTCGGTGCGCGACTTCGCCGCCACCTCGTGCACGTAGGGGGTGTCCGGGGTGGCGCGCAGCTCGTCCGGCACGAAGTTCTCGGCCTGGCCGACGAAGTCCACGGCGAAGCTGCGGACCGCCTCGCCCCGCTCGGCCAGCTGCGCCGCCGCGATCGCGGTGAGCGCCGACGAGTCGAGCCCGCCGGAGAGCAGGGTGCAGCGGGGCACGTCGGACACCAGCTGGCGGCGGACGATGTCCTCCAGCAGCTCGCGCACCCGCGCCACCGAGGTGTCGCGGTCGTCGACGTGCTCGCGGGTCGGCAGCGCCCAGTACCGGTCGGTGCGCAGCCCGCGCGCCCCCACCGTGACGACGGTGCCCGGCTCCACCTCGCGCATGCCCTCCCACACCGCGTGGCCCGGGGTCTTGACGAACGCGAACAGCTCACGCAGGCCGTCCAGGGTGACGGTGTGCTCGGCGAGCGGGTTGGCCAGGATCGCCTTGGGCTCGGAGCCGAAGAGGACCCCGTCCGCGGTGGGGTAGTAGTAGAGCGGCTTGATGCCCATGCGGTCGCGGACCAGCACGAGCTCGTCGACCCGGCCGTCCCAGATCGCGAACGCGTACATGCCGTTCAGCCGCTCCGCGGCCGCCGCACCCCACTCGAGGTAGGCGTGCAGCACGACCTCGGTGTCGGAGTCGGTGGCGAACCGGTGCCCGCGCCCGGCGAGCTCGCGCCGCAGCTCGGTGAAGTTGTAGGTCTCGCCCGAATACACGAGGGCGAGGGGCCCGTCGGGCGTCGACAGGCTCATCGGCTGCCGGCCGCCCGGCAGGTCGATGATCGCCAGCCTGCGGTGGCCGAGCGCAGCGTGTTCGCTGACCCAGGTGCCTTCGTCGTCCGGGCCTCGGCAGGCCATCGTCGCCGTCATCGCGTCCAGGCCGGCCTGTTCGGTGCGCAGGTCGCGTCCGAACGACACCCAGCCGGTGATCCCGCACATGGCGTCTCCCTTCGTCGCGGAACCACTTAGCATACCTAACTAAATGCGAGAGGCTCGGTCTCGATCAGGCGAACGCCGGGTCAGTCGGCGAGCCAGCCGTAGGCTGTCTGCCGGGAGATCCCGAGTGCCTTGGCCATGGCGCTGATCTCCAGCCCCTGCCCCTTGCCGGCGGACAGCAGCTCCCGCTGCCGGCCGCGCAGCTCCTCCATGCGCTCGGCGACCTCGCGCATCTGCGCGAGCAGCGCCTTCGCCTCGGGGCCGGCGCCGGTCCGGCTGCGCCCGACGCCCGGCCGCGGGTACCCGCGCACCGCGGCGGCGTCCCACTGCCTGCGCCCCTGCGCGTCGGGCGCCGAGAGCGGCTGCGGTGCCTGGCCGCGCGAGACGTAGCCGAGCCAGGTGGCCGGCTTCACGCCCCACGCGGCCGCGCACTCGGCACTGGTCCAGCGCTCGGTCACCAGATCCGCACCCGCTCGTGCGGAGCCCGGTAGAGCGCGTCGCCCTCCCGCACGCCGAACGCCTCGTGGAACGCGTCGAGGTTCGAGACGACCGCGTTGCAGCGCTGGTCGGGCGGCGAGTGCGGGTCGACCGCGAGCCGCCGGATCGCCTCGGCCTCGCGCGTGACGATCCGCCACACCTGCGCCCATCCGATGAGCACCCGCTGCAGCCCGGTGAAGCCGTCGAGCACCGGTGCCTCGGCGCCGCCCAGCGCGATCTCGTACGCCTTGATCGCGACGGTCAGCCCGCCGAGGTCGCCGATGTTCTCCCCGACCGTGAGCGCGCCGTTGACCTTGTGGTCGGGCAGCCCGGCGGGGGAGAGCGCGCTGTACTGGTCGATCAGCGCCTGGGCGCGGCGCTCGAACTCCGCACGGTCGCCCGGCTCCCACCAGTCGGTCATGTTGCCGTCGCCGTCGTACTTGGAGCCCTGGTCGTCGAACCCGTGCCCGATCTCGTGGCCGATGACGGCGCCGATCCCGCCGTAGTTGGCCGCGTCGTCGGCGTCCGCGTCGAAGAAGGGCGGCTGCAGGATCGCGGCCGGGAACACCACCTCGTTCATGCGCGGGTGGTAGTAGGCGTTGACGGTCTGCGGCGTCATCAGCCACTCGTCGCGGTCCACCGGCTTGCCGACCTTGCCGAGCTGGAAGTCGGTGTTCCACGCGCCGGCGCGCAGCGCGTTGCCGAGCAGGTCGTCGGCCCGGATCTCGAGGGCGGAGTAGTCCTTCCACTTCTCCGGGTAGCCGATCTTCGACCCGAACTTCGCGAGCTTGGCGAGTGCCCGCTCACGGGTGGCCGGGCTCATCCAGTCCAGCTCGCCGATGCTCTGCCGGTAGGCCTCCACGAGGTTGGCGACGAGCTCGACCATCCGCTCCTTCGCCGCGGCGGGGAAGTGCCGCTCGACGTAGAGCTCGCCGACGGCCTCCCCGAGCGCCCCCTGGACGACCCCGACGCCGCGCTTCCACCGCTCCCGCAGCTGCGGCGTGCCCGACAGCGTGCGGCCGTGGAAGTCGAAGTCCTCCTCGACGATCGCCTCGGTGAGGTAGTCGGCGCACGCGGAGGCGGTGTGGATCGCGAGCCACTCCTGCCACTGCGACAGCGGCCGCTCGGCCCAGAGCTTCGCGGCGGCGGCGATGAAGCTCGGCTGCCGCACGATGATCTCGTCGAAGGCGCCGTCCGGCGCGCCGAACGCCGTGAGCCAGGATCCCCAGTCGAACTCCGGCGCGTTCTGCCGCAGCGCCGGCAGCGTCATGAGCGTGTAGGTCTTCTCGGCGTCGCGGTTGGTGACGCGGTCCCACGAGAAGGCCGCGAGCGCGGTCTCGAGCTCCAGGACGCGCTCGGCGAGCCCTGCCGGGTCGGGCAGCCCGACCAGCTCGGCGAGGCGCGCGAGGTGGGCGACGTACGACGCCCGGATCTCGGCGTAGGCGTCCTCGCGGTAGTAGGACTCGTCGGGCAGGCCCAGCCCGGACTGCTCGAGCTGCACCAGGTACCGCGTGGCGTTCTTCGGGTCGGTGGAGACGAACGCGCCGAACAGCGCCGTGCGGGCCTCCCGCTGGCGGCGGCCCAGCACGGCGGCGAGCGCGGCCTTGTCCCCGGCGGCCGCGACCTCGTCGAGCAGCGGCTTCAGCGGCGCCGTCCCGAGCGCCTCGATCCGCTCGACGTCCATGAACGACGCGTACAGGTCGGCGATCTTGCGCGCATCGGTGCCGGCCTCGCCGTCGGCCTCCTCGACGATCGCGCGCACGTCCTCCTCGGCCTTGTCGTACAGCGCCCGGAACGCGCCGTCCTGCGCCCGGTCGTCGGGGATGACGTGCGTGCGCAGCCACTGGCCGTTGACGTGGGAGAACAGGTCGTCCTGCGGGCGGATGGCGGGATCGACCCAGCGCAGGTCGAGCCCGGAGCGGAGTGCCGAGGTCGTCACGGCTCCCATCATGCCTGCGTCCCCGATCCGGGGGGACGAGCCGTGGTCCGCCCGAGGTGGCGTCGGGAAGATGCCCTGCCGTCGATGGAATGCAAGAATGCCTGCCGAGCCGTTCGCCGGCGAAGGCCGGCGCTGCCCGGACGACGTCGACAGGAGGGCGTTCTTGCCTCCAGTCACCACGTTCGGTATCTGGGGGGACAGCCCGCTCGCGAACGAAGAACTGCGCGCCCGGCTACGCGCGGCCGACAGGTCCGCTGAAGTCGTCACTGCGACCCGAAACCAGACCCGAAACCAACGGTTCGATTGTCTCGTCGCGGTAATGCGGCAACCCCTGACGGCGCGCGGCGCGGCGGAGTGGCTCCGGCTGGCCAACCTCGCCGCCGTCGACGTCGCCGTGGTCACCGGTGACGCCCGCGACGGACAGCTCGCGGACCTCCCCATCGGCCCGCGCATCGACTGGAACGGCGACGTCACCGACATCCGCCGGGTGGCCCGCTGGATCGCCGACGTCGAACCGTATCTGGCGGAGTTCCCACGGTCGGTGGTGCCGACGGTGGTTCCCATTGCCGACGCCGACGTCGGCGGCGTCTGCACCACCTCGTCCGAGCTGGTCAGACTCCTGCAGGCGGGGCCGGCCCGATTCGTCGCGGCGACCCCGGCGCTCATCGCGGATATCCGGGACAACCGGCCTGCCCGCAGCCGTGAGGCGTTCGCGCTGCGAACGGTCGTGAACTGGTCGTTCGAACGCCGTGGTCGCATTGTCGCCGAGCTGCCGCTGCGAATACTGGGCTTGGGTGCGAACACATCACCTCCGATGAGCCACTCCCTGCACGACCTGCTCTCGGATCCGCGGACCACGAGCCTCGTGATGGTCATCGGCGAACCCGGTAGCGGCAAGACGCTGCAGCTCAGGCAGCTCGACGCCCAGTGCGCGCTCGACGTCCTGCGTTCCCCGGAAAGCAGCAGACCGCTCGCGACGTTCTACGCACCGCTGTTCGACCACCCGCCCGGCCGGGCGATCGACCTCGACTGGGTCGAGGAATGCTGGAACCGCGCCGTCGACTCCACCGCGTGGTGCAGCTTTCCCGAGTTCCTCGCCGACGGGGGAGCCGTGATCCTCGACGGCTACAACGAGGTGGGAGCGCACTCGCAGCCGCTCACCCAGTGGATGCTGGAGTGGAGGGCCGTCGTCGCGGGCTGCTTCCAGCTCGGAGCGCGGCGCGTCGTCGTGTCCTGCCGCACCCGCGACCAGCTGATCCCGCTGCACAGCGCGCGCGGAGAGGAACCGACGGCGGTCGAGCTCGCCCCCGTGACGGCCCGCCAGATCGTCGCGATCGCCGCGGGGCGCGGGGTCGACGTCGCGCGCGACGTCCGCGCCGCGATCAGCGAGGACCCCGAGCTCGCGCAGTTCTACTCCAGCCCCTTCCGGCTCCAGACCTACCTCGATGCGGGCACGGCCCCCATCGCCAGGACGGATGCCCGGCTGTTCGGCAACGCGATCGCCGCAGCGATCCTGCGCGAACGGGACCAGCTCCACTTCCATCCCCGGCTGTTGCCCGAGCGCGCGATCGCGGCCCTCGTCGCCACCCAGGGGCGCTCGGGAGCCGACCCGTGGCCCTTGCTCGCGGACGTGCCGCTGATCCGGGTGCTCGCCGGCCTCGCCCGCACGATGAGCCGCCCGGCCGACACGGTGGGCGGGAAGCTCGACCGGGTCCGGGCACGGGCCGCGATCGCGGACGGGCTGCGCGAGGAGGGTCTCGACGAGCTGGCGCCCGCTGAGGTCCTCGAGGTCGCGATCGACCTGCACATGCTCGTCGAGGACGAGCGGCGCTCCTACGGCTTCTCGCACCGGATCGTGCGCCAGCTCCTCGCTGCACTGACGATGGACACCGACCGCGTCCTGGAGCTGGTCCACGCCGCGACGGAACCCCGCGCGGGGGACGCGGAAGGGCCCGAGCCGAGGGACGCGGCCGGCGACACGGAGGGGATGGCGTCGGCGGCCGCGCAGCTGCACGGTGAGGACTTCACGGTGAAGCTGGCCGCCGCCGATCCCGTGCTCGCCGCGCGCGCCCACACCGCCGCACGTCTCGACGGCGATTCCGAGACCGGCCGCTCGATCCGCCTCGCGCTGCGCGGCCTGCTCTCCCGGGCCGGCTCCGTCGTCGCCGCGATCGACGCGATGGAAGCGCTCGCGGGGATGGGGTGGAAGTACCCGGCGCCTCGACGCGGCGACCTCGCGTCCGCGATGCACCGCGTCCCGGCGGGGGAGTGGCAGCTGGGTCCGGGCATCGCGGTCCCGGACGTCGACATGACAAAGATCAGCCCCGAAGTGGCGAGCGAGCGGCGGACGATAGAGCTGAAACCGTTCTGGATCGCCGATGTGCCGGTGACCAATGCGGAGTACGCGGAGTTCGTGGCCGACGGCGGTTACCACCAGCGGGATCTGTGGACCGACGCCGGGTGGGACTGGAGGTCGCGCCGGGACACGGTCGAGCAGTTCGTGCTGAACTGGATCCGCAAACGGGACACCCTGCGCGAGCATCCCGAGCGCATCGTGCGGCTCCTGCGCGACCAACTGGCGAGTCCGGCCCAGGCCGCGGCACTGGTCCGGTTCATGGAGCTCGGCGACGACGACCTGGCGCGGTACGCGGGAGAGAACTTCCGGCGCCCCATCGAGGCACCGCGGTTCTGGTCGTACCGCGGGCCGACCTCGGGGCTGCACCCGGTCATCGGGATCTCCTGGCACGAAGCCAACGCGTTCTGCGAGTGGAAGTCCCGGGAGCTCGACGCGCCCGTGCGGCTGCCGAGCGAGGACGAGTGGGAAGCGGCCTGCGTGTGGCGGCTCGGCCGGGCACCTCTCGACGGGCCGATCAACTCGATCGAGTCCGGCGTCGGCGGGACGACGCCGGTGGGGGCGTTCGAGGCCGTCGGGCGGTCCGGCGTCGAGATACCGAAAGACCTGATGGGCAACTGCTTCGAGTGGACGTTCGACTACTACCGCCCGGGCGACCACGTCCGGCGCGTCGTCAAAGGCGGGTCATGGCGCCAGGAGAAGTGGCGGGCCCACCCGGCCTACCGTGGCCGGGGCGACGTGAACATCCGCACGGACGACGTCGGCCTTCGCTACGTCGTCGGGGAATGAGCGGCACCGGAGCAGCATTTGGCGTAGGCGATGCGGAGCCGGTCCCGCAGCTCGTACAGGAAGCTCGCCGGGTCCTTCCGCTCGAATATCTGGCGACCGAATGCCACTCCCCGGGCCCCGACCTCGACGGCGGTCTCGGCGCGGTACAGGACCTCCGGGGTCCGGTCGTACTCCTCCCCGGCGATCAGGACCGGCACTCCGCAGGCCCCGTCGACGACGCGCTGGAAGGATTCCGCCGTGCCCGTGTAGACGGTTTTGATCACCGAGGCGCCGAGCTCGGCCGTCACCCTGACGGCGTGCGCGACCTTGCGGCCGAACCCGTCGGGATCCGCGGCCCGCAGGCCGAAGTAGTTCTCGTCGCTGCCGTCACCGCGGACGCCCCGCGGATAGGTGATCGCGACGACCGGCATTCCGAACCGGCGGGCCTCGGCGACCACGCTCCCGAAGTGCTGGATCATCTCGTTCTCGCCGGGTGCGCTGAAGTTGAGGTGGCAGGCCACCGCCGTCGCCCCGAGCCGGAGGGCGTCGGCGATCGACATGACGGTCACCTTGCGGGTGTGGTCACCCATCAGGGTGCTGGCCGTCAGGTTGACGACGAGAGGTGTGTGCACGAGCTGGTCGCGGCACCGGGACAGCGTCCCCTCGAAGCCGAGCACGGCGTCGAGTTGCGTCACCACATCGGGGGTGAACAGCTCGCGCGGGTCTCGCAACAACCCTTCGGGACCGGCGATCAATGCGTCGTCGACCGGGTGCCACACGGCGGGCACGTCTGCCGGCAAGAGGCGTGCCATCGCCCGGAAGTGGCCGTCGCTTCGATCCATTTCCGCCACCTAGTGCCGAGATATCGACGACCGTTCATCGTGGCCGCCGTCTTGTGCGCGCCGAGGGTAGCCACACCCGTCCGGGTATCCGGATCCGGTCCGGTTATGCCACGCTCCGTCATCCGAGAATGTCGGGGGTGTCGAAGGTCGTGATGACCTCGAGGGCCTCGCCGACGTCGAACTCGCGCGCCATCTCGCGCAGGTGCTCGAGAATCGTCCCGTTGTCGGCGGACGGGTCCTGCGCCAGGGCGAGCACGGCCGACGCGCTCGTCCGGACCAGCGGGTCGGCCCGCGGCTCGGCCGGCGCACCGAGATCCAGCAGCACGCGGCCCAGACGGAGGCACGCCTGCCGGCGCTCCCGGCGGAAGGCGGCCTCGCTCACCCCGCGCCGGCGCCGCAACGCGGCGTCCAGGAGCTCACCCGGGCTCATCGAAGGAATCGTGGTCGGGGAGTCGCCGAAGAACAGCTCGGTCAACAGGCGCCCGTCCTCGGGGCGATCGTCGCCGAGCTCGGCGATCCCGAGCCGGATGAGGGT
Organism: Pseudonocardia adelaidensis; assembly: GCF_039543345.1. Classification (NCBI taxonomy): domain Bacteria; kingdom Bacillati; phylum Actinomycetota; class Actinomycetes; order Pseudonocardiales; family Pseudonocardiaceae; genus Pseudonocardia; species Pseudonocardia adelaidensis. Next base: position 20,436 of record NZ_BAABJO010000028.1, read on the forward strand.
GCCGATGGCCACCCCGCGATCCGTCGACGCCCGGCGGCCGGCCGGGGAGCAGCTGAGGCTCAGGCGTTGGAGCACCGGGAGCTCGACGGGCGGCTCGGATCCCAGTACGGCGTCGAGGCGTCCGAGGCCCCGGCGGCGGCAGCGGACGAGCTCGTCCGCCACGATCCGAGGCGTCACACCCCCGTGCGGATCGCTGTCGGCGCTCACGGTGCGATGATGGCACGGCACCGGGCGGGCGCTCATCGACCGGCCGATGAATCGCTACTACTCTTCGGTTCTGAGCCACTTCTGACGTTTAGCCACGGCGCCGTGCTGTGCCCGCATGTCGGCCGCGTCACTTCCTCGTCACATCTGCGCCGCAGCCGATCTGGAACTGTACCCGGGGCTCGCCGACCCTGGTTCCATGACCGATAATCTGATCCTCGTCGTCCTGCTCGCCGGAATGGCGTTCGTCGCAGGCGTGGCCGTCACCTTGATCGTCTCCGAGCGTTCTCTCGCGGCCAGACAACGCCGCCAGGCGCTTCGGGAGCGCGAGCTCGCCGAGTTCAGCGCGTTCATCAACGACCGGCTGGCCCTGCTGGCGTCGGGCCGCGACCCGCGCTCCCGCGGTGGACCGTGAGCCGGCCCGGAGTCACGGCTCGCGCTTCATAGAAACCATGGTCCCCCCGACCGTGCCGCCGGTGACCTCGTCGAGGTCGATCAGCACGGCGAACCCCTTCCGCTCGGGGTCGTGGTCGCGTTCCGCCTGCGGGCTCGCGTCGTAGACCGCGGTGCGCGTCTCGGCGTCGTCGGCGACGTGGGCGCGGCCGGAGAACACGTAGGTCGTGCGCGTGTCCGAGTCGCGGTACAACAGGCCGACCGCGGGGTTGCGGGTGATCGCCTCGACCAGCCCCGCGCTCTTGCGGACCCAGAGCGCGAGCTGGTCGGGTCCGTGCACGTGGGTGGAGCCGCGCAGCGACATGCGGGGCCTGCCGTCGGCCACGTAGCTCACGACGACGGGCTTGCCGCTCGTCAGTGCCGAGTCGACCCGCTCGACCATCTCTTCGGTGAGGGTGATGCCCAGTCCTGTCGTCACGTCGTCCTGGTCCTTTGCGTAGACTGGCGGAGTTGCCCTGACGGTAGGCGGGTCGTCCGTCCGAACAGAAATTCTCATTGTTTCTGCCGCGGTATCACCATTGCCTATGTCGTTGACAATCGCGGCCCTCGATCCTTAGCTGAAAGGACCTTCGCGGCTCGATGGGGAGTGCTGGTCGATGCGGCTGTGGCGATTGCTGTCCGTCGTGGCGATGATCGCCGTTGTCGTGCTCGTGGTGTCCTGCGGTGCCGCGCCGGGACGCGGTGCCGGTGCCGATGCCCCGCCGCTCGCCGCCGTCAACCCCTACGGGGGCGATCCGGCCGCGGAGGGCCCGCCGCAACGCGGTGGAACGCTCGTGATGGGGACCACGGCGGAGGCCACGAGCTTCGATCCCACCGTCCTCAACGGCAACTCCGCGGCCAGCGCCGTGTACGACTCGCTCATGCGGATGACGCCGGACGGCGGCGTCGAGCCCTACCTGGCGCAGTCGATGGACAGCCGGGACGGCGGCCGGACGTGGCTGCTGCGGCTGCGACCGGGGGTGCGGTTCCACGACGGCACCGATCTCGACGCGAACGCGGTGATCGTCAACGTCCAGCGGCACATCGACAAGCCCACCTCGCCCGGCCACGGCAGCGCCACGGTGATCCGGTCGATGCGCGCGGTCGACCCGCTGACGGTGGAGTTCGCGCTCACCGAGCCGGTCTCGGAGTTCTCGACGCTGTTCGCGCTGTCGTTCACCGAGGGTGCGCTCGGCATGATCGTCTCGCCTGCGGCGCTGCAGCGGTACGGCGACGACATCGGCAACCATCCCGTCGGCGCCGGCCCGTTCGAGCTCGTCGAGTGGGTCCGCGACTCCCGGGCCGTCCTCGTCCGCAACGAGGACTACTGGCAGCCGGACCTGCCGTACCTCGACCGCCTGGAGTTCCGGCCGCTGCCGGACACCGAGTCGCGGTACGCGTCGGTCCAGAACGGTGACGTCGACCTGATCTTCGCCGGGTACAACCAGGAGCTGGTGCGCGCGCTCGCCGACCCGAACCTGGAGGTCTACTACGGCCCCGGCGACGGCGGTGAGTTCCTGCGCTTCAACTTCGCGAAGCCGCCGTTCGACGACCACCGGATGCGCGAGGCCGTGATCCGGGCGCTCGACGTGAACGCGCTGGCCGTGAGCCAGTACAACGGCCGCCTCGTTGTGGCGAGGAGCCTGTTCGGCGACGACAGCCCGTACCACACGGAGGCGGCGTCCGCCGCGTGGCCGGCCTACGACCCGCAGCGCGCGCGGCAGCTCGTCGAGGAGTACCGGGCCGGCGGGGGCGACCCCGGCTTCACGTTCACCACCAGCACGAGCCGGGTGCAGTTCGCGGAGTTCGTGCAGGCCCAGATGGCCGCCGTGGGCATCCCGGTGGAGCTGAAGTTCTACGACCTCGCGGAGTTCACCTCCACGGTGACCCAGAGCGGCGACTTCCAGCTCACGACGTGGGTGGGCGAGGTCAACACGGCGTACCCGGGCGTGGGCAAGCTGCTGGGCACCGGTGGGAGCGCCAACCACGGCGAGTACTCGAACCCGGAGGTGGACCGGCTCCTCGACGTCGCGCGCGTCAGCCCCGACGCCGCCGAGCGGACCAGGGCCTACCAGCAGATCGAGCTGCTGAGCGGCCAGGACCTCGCGGTGGCGTGGTTCAGCCGCACCTACCGGTCCACGATCGCCCGCCGCGAGGTCAACGGGGTCGACCGCTACGCGCTCGGGACGATGTGGTTCGCCACCGCATGGTTGGCGCACTGATCGTCGACAATTTTGTTGACAGTACTGAGGCCAATCTGATTAGCTATAGCAACCTAATGAGGAGTGGTGGCTTCGGAGAGGGGCGACGATGCTGTCAACCGAGGACAACGAACTGCTCACGCGCGTCGGGCCCGGCACCCCCATGGGGCAGCTGCTGCGCCGGTACTGGACACCCGCGCTGCTGGCCAGCGAGGCGCCCACCCCGGGCGGCGACCCCGTCCGCGTGCGCCTGCTGGGCGAGGACCTGGTCGCGTTCCGCGACCTGAACGGCCGGGTCGGGCTGATCCAGGAGAACTGCCCGCACCGCGGCGCCTCGCTCTTCTACGGCCGCAACGAGGCGGGGCCGGACGGAACCTGCGGGCTGCGCTGCCCCTACCACGGCTGGCAGTTCGACGCCGACGGCCGGTGCATCGACATGCCGAGCGAACCGCCCACCAGCTCCTTCAAGAACCGGGTCACGGCCAAGGCGTACCCCACGCACGAGTCCGGCGGCATCGTGTGGACCTACATGGGCCCGCCCGACTCGCTGACCCCGTTCCGCGACTTCGGCTCCGACACCCTCGCGCCCGAGCACGTCCAGGCCACGAAGATGCACACCACCTGCAACTGGGTGCAGGCGATGGAGGGCAACCTCGACACCTCGCACATCTCGTGGCTGCACCAGTGGGCCGGCGCCGCGGACCTCCCGGACGACGGATCCGACAAGCCCGGCTACCCGTCCAACCCCTCGTCGTGGAAGTTCTGGCTCCACGACCGCGCGCCGCGGCTCGAGGTCGAGGACACCTGGTACGGCTTCAAGTACGTCGGCATCCGCACCACGCCCAACGGGAACAAGCACGTGCGGATGAGCGCCTTCTGCTTCCCGTACCACACCGTGATCGCGACGGTCCCGTTCGGCGTGCGGCACGGCATGTTCGTCCCGATCGACGACTACAACACCTGGCGGATCAGCTTCACCACCCGGGTGATCGACAACTCCCGCGGCGTCGGTGGGGCGCCGCTGTTCTCCGTGTCGCCGTTCAAGCTCGCCCGCGCCGAGGTGGACGGGAACGGGATCGTCCCGCGCGAGTACACCGCCGGGAACGAGTACGGGATCGACCGCGAGGAGCAGCGCACCACGACCTTCTCCGGCATCGCGGAGTTCGCCAGCCAGGACCTCATGGCCACCGAGTCGATGGGCCCGATCTACGACCGCACGCAGGAGCGGCTCGGCACCACCGACAAGGCGATCATCCGCATGCGCAGGCTGCTGCTGGACGCGGCGAAGCGGGTGGCCGCGGGCGAGCAGGCCCCGGCCACGGGACCCGACCACGACTACTTCGAGATCCGCTCCGCCGAGAAGATCCTCGAGCCGGACGAGGACTGGCGCCTGCTCGGCACCAGCGACGACCCGCTCGTGCGCGAGATGGACACGCACGGCCTGCGCGACCGGGAGCCGATCGCCGGCAGCTAGCTCCGGCGCAGATAGCGGCCCCCTCGGCCGCGTGGTTCGCTACCTCGATGGACCACGTCTACCGCGTCACCGAAATCGTCGGCAGCAGCTCGAACAGCCTCGACGAGGCGATCCGGCACGGCATCGCCCGGGCCACCCAGACGCTGCGCAACGTCGACTGGTTCGAGGTCACCGAGATCCGCGGTGCGGTGCAGGAGGACCGCCTGAGCTACTTCCAGGTCGGCATGAAGATCGGGTTCCGGCTCGACGAGGGCTGACGGCCGTTCGCGCGATGCCGCGGCGCAGGCCGGGACGCAGTGGGACATCGCCGGTGTCGGTGGCCGGGCGTAGCGTCCCGGCCGTGGCGTACGACGAGGAGCTCGCGGAGCGGATCCGGGACCTTCTACTGGGCGAGCCGGAGCTCGGCGAACAGAAGATGTTCGGCGGGCTCGCGTTCCTGCTCGACGGCAACATGGCGGTCTGTGCCAGCCGCGAAGGCGGGATCCTGGTGCGCATCGATCCCGCCGACCGCGAACACCTGCTGGCCACCACCGCCGCGTTCCCGACGGTGATGGGCGGCCGCACCATGAAGGGGTTCCTCCGGGTCGATGCGGACGACCTGCGCGCCGATGAGCAGCTCGCCGCGTGGGTCGGCCGCGGCCGCACCTACGCCCGCGCGCTGCCGGCGAAGCGGAGGCGGCCGGCGAATGGCGGCTTTCTCGCGATGTAGGAAACACTGGCCAGCATCTGAGACGTTTGGTTGGCTGTGCGAGTGCTGGAACGTGCAGTTGACGTCCTGATCGTCGGTGGTGGCCCGGCAGGTCTGCAGGCCGCGCTCGTGCTCGGCCGCGCACGCCGCACCGTCGTCGTGATCGACGCCGGGAGCCCGCGCAACCGCGACGCCGACGCGGTGCACAACCTCTGCGGGCAGGAGGGTGTCGCGCCCGGGCGGCTACTGGCGCGGGGCAGGCAGGACGTCTCGCGGTACGGCGTCGAGATCGTTCCCGGTGAGGTGGCCGAGGTGCGCCGGGATGGCGCCCACACGGTGTCCCGCACGGCTTCCGGTGACGTGCTGCGGGCCCGGGCCGTCGTGCTCGCCACCGGGGTGGTGGAGGACCTGCCGGCCGTCGCCGGCCTGGCCGCGCTGTGGGGCCGGGACGTCGTGTCCTGCCCCTACTGCCACGGCTGGGAGGCCCGGGACAAGGCCGTCGCGGTGCTGGGCACGGGTCCCCGTGCGTGGCGCCAGGTCCTGCTGATGCGGCGCTACACCGAGGACCTGGCGCTGCTGGGCAACGGACCGGCCGGGCTCGACGACCAGCAGCTCGAGTACGTCCGGCGCACCGGGATCGCGGTCGAGGAGCAGCCGGTCGCCCGGGTCCGTTCCGAGGACGGGCACCTGGCCGGGATCGAGCTCGCCGACGGCACCGTGCTCGCCCGCGACGTCGTGTTCGCCGCGACCACGCGCCGGCAGCCGTCCGGCCTCGCCGCGGAGCTGGGGTGCCTGATCGAGGTGGCGGGAGTCGGCACCGATCCCGCCGGTCGCACCTCGGTTCCGGGGGTGTGGGCGGTCGGCAGCGCCACCGATCCGAGCCTGACGATCGCCGGGTCCGCCGGGCACGCCACGGGGGTGGCCATCGCGATCAACGACGCGCTCGTCGACGAGGACCTCGCCCTGGCCCTGCGGTCGTGAGCGAGCCGCCGCCGCGCCGGGCGGGTAACCGGCCGGTCAGCTCGCCTCGATGAACCGCCGCAAGGCGTCGGCAGCGGTGGTCGTCCACGGGCCGGGCGCCCTCGGGAGCGGCCGGCCGTCGATCGCGGACACCGGCTGGACCTCGCGCGTGGTCGAGGCGAGGAAGGCCTCCTCCAGCTCGAGGAGCTGGTCGCAGTGCAGCACGCGCGCCGTCGCCCCCGTCAGCTCGAGCACGTGGCGCCGGGTGATCGAGTCGAGGATGTGGTCGGCGAGCGGTGGTGTGTGCAGGCGACCGTCGAGCACGTAGAAGAACGCCGAGGTCGGGGCCTCGAGCACGCGACCGTGCGGCGTCACCAACAGGGCCTCGTCGGCGCCCGCCTCGCCGGCGAGCCGCGACGCCAGCATGTTCGCGGCGTACGACAGCGACTTGACGGCGTCGAGCACCCGCGTCGGCGCGTACTGGATGGTGCCGAGCGTGACGGCGGGCGGCCGGTCGGGAAGCGGGCCGACCACGGCCACGCGCCGCCCGCCGCGCGTGATCAGCAGCCGCAGCGCGCCGTCGACGGTTCCCACCCGCGCGAGCAGCGCGTCGACCTCGGCCAGCGCGGCGTCCAGGTCGAACTCCAGGCGGACGTTCGCCGCCGACCGCCGGAGGCGCTCGACGTGCTCGTCCCACGCGAACGGGCGCCCGGCGTAGAGGCGGGCGACCTCGAACACGCCGTCCCCGCGCAGCAGGCCGTCGTCGGTGATCGGGATCGTCATCTCGTCGGCGGGGCCGATGGTGCCGTCGACCGAAGCCAGCTCGTCCACGGCGGGAAGCCTACGATCGGCAGCTCAGCAACAGGGCCCGGCTGCGCGCTCGTTCCTCGGAAGACCCGAAAGGGGCACCGGTGAACTCGTCGACGCCCGCCGCGCGCAGCTCGTCGATCCGCGCCGCGACCTCGGACTCCGTGCCGATGAGCGCGGCGTCCTCCGGCCGGGCCCAGCCCTCCCGGTCGAGCATCGCCCGGTAGGACGGGAGCGTCCCGTAGACCGCGAAGTCGCGCGCCGCCTTCGCCCGGGCCGCCGCGGCGTCGTCCGTGACGCAGATCGGCAGGGCCGCGACGACCTCGACGCGCCGGTCGCCCGCGGCCGCACGCAGCGTCGGCCCGACGTGCTCGCCGAGCGTGCGGGGGCCGGTCATCCAGGTGACGGTGCCGGACGTGCGGCGCCCGGCGAGCCGCAGCATCTGCGGCCCGAGCGCGGCGACGTACACCGGCGGCGCCGGCGCGCCGGGGATCTGCAGGCTTCCCCGGGTGGTGGTGAACTCGCCCGCGGCGTCGGCCGGGTCGCCTGCCAGCAGCGGGAGCAGCCCGTCGAGGTACTCCGACATCCGCCGCACCGGCCGGTCCCAGGACATCCCCCACATGTTCTCGACGACCGGGCGGTGGTTCATCCCGACGCCCAGCAGCAGGCGCCCGCCGGAGACCAGGTTCACCGTCAGTGCGCGCTGGGCCAGCGCCATCGGGTGCTGCACCTGGATCGGCAGCACGCCCGTGCCGACCTCGATGCCCTCGACCTCCCGCGTCGCCACCGCCAGGACCGTCAGCAGGTCGGGGTCGTGCGGGAGCTGCGCGGTCCACACGCGCGTGAAGCCCTCGTCGCGCACCGTACGCAGCCGCTCGACGTAGCCGTCCACGGGGGAGCGGCCGTCGCTGAGGTAACCGAAAACGCTGATCCGCATACCGCCACTCTCCCAAGGTTCAGCGCGTCCCGAGCACCGTCCACTGGTCGACGAGCGCGTCGAGCACGGAGTCGTACCCCTGGAACCCGTACGAGCCCACCGACGCCTGCGAGTTCACCTTCACGACGCGGCCGGCCCGCACGGCCGGCAACGTCGGCCAGAGTGGCGAGCCCTCCAGCTCGGCGAGCGCGACCTCGCCGGCGGCCCCGGTGTTGTGCATGACGACGATCGTGTCCCCGGTGAGCTGCCCGATGTTCTCCGGGCTGATCAGCACGTGCTCGTCGCCGTACGGCTCGCCGGTGCTGGACGCGATGTCCGGCACGATCCGCCCGCCCGCCGCTGCCAGCCAGCGGGCGACGGAGGACCCGGTCGGCTGGTAGATCCGGAACTGTTGGCCGCCGATGCTCAGCACCACCGACACCTCCCCGATCTCGCCGAGCTCCTTCAGGCGCGCAACGCGGCGCTCGTCGAACGCTCCGATCACGGCTTCGGCCTCCGCCTCGCGACCCAGCGCCGCCGCGATCGCGTGGAGGCCGACCGAAGCGTCGGTGAAGTCCACGTCGACCGCCACGGTCGGCGCGATCGCCGACAGCGCCGGGTACTTCTCCTCGATCCCGCCGGTCCAACCGATCACGAGGTCGGGTCGCAGGGCGGCGACGGCCTCCAGGTTCGGGTCGTCGGCGTTGCCCGCGACCGGCAGGATCGCGACGTCCCGCGCCTGCTCGGCCACGCCCGGCGGGAACGGCGTGCCGATGATGCTCTCGTAGGTGAGGGCGCCGACCGGCGTGACCCCGAGCGCGAGCAGGTGGGGGAGCGCGGCGCGGCGGTCGAGCGCGACCACGCGCGTCGGGGTCAGCGGGACCTCGGTCGTGCCGAGCGGGTGCCGGACGGTCCGGGTGGCCGGAGCGGTCGGCTGATCCGCCGTGGCGCAGGCGGTCAGGAGGCCGGAGGTGGCCAGGATGGCGAGGAACTCCCGGCGGGTGGCGTCGAGCACGGTCGAGGGCATGGCGGGAGATTAAGTAAGGCTCCCCTTGCTTGTCGAGAGCGGTGGGATGTTGTGGTTGCGGTGGAAGACGTTCCCAGGGTCGTACGCCGTCTTGACCTCCCGCAGCCGCCGGTGGTCCTCCGGCGTGAACGCGTCCTGCGTCCGCGTCGTGTCGTGCAGGAAGTTGAGGAACGACCCGCCGGTTGCCGAGGCCGTGATCGCCTCGGTGGCCGGCGCGGCGATCTTCATGACGAACCGCGCGTCGCGGTGGCCGACCGGGCCGGGGTCGTCGTGCGAGGGCCGCGCGATCGCGCCGCCCCAGTGCTTGACCTCGACCGTCACGCCGCTCTCGACGACCGCCCTGATCGTGTCCTCCGAGAGCTCGTCGTACATCGCGAAGGTGATCGGCGGCGTGCCCCCGATCGTCGACACCTCGGAGTAGCGCATCTCGCGGAACCGGTCCACGAGCGGCGTGCCGGCGGCGTCGAGCAGCGGCTGCAGCGCGGCCCGGCCGTTCCCACCCGCGTGCACCGCGCGGACCACCAGCGAATCCGGGCTCACCACCACCGAGACCGACAGCTCGTCGGGCAGCTCGTCGCCGTGCTCGGCGAGGTAGCGCAGGGCGCGCCCGGCTCCGTCGACCGGGAACTCGGCGCTCCCGCCGTAGACGCTCGGCACCGGGTGGAGCTGCAGTTCCAGCGAGGTGACGACGCCGAAGTTGCCGCTCCCGCCGCGGATCGCCCAGTAGAGGTCGGTGTGGTGGTGCCGGTCGGCGACGACCACGCGCCCGTCCGCCGTCACGAGCTCGGCGCGCAGCAGGCTGTCGGCGGCTAACCCGTACTTGCGCGACAGCCAGGACAACCCGCCGCCGAGGGTGTAGCCGACGACGCCGACCGACGGGGTGTCCCCGGAGAGCGGGGCGAGCCCGAACGGCTCGGCCGCGGCGACGACCTCGCTCCACCGCACCCCGGGCCCCACCCGGGCGATCCGGCGGTCGGGGTCGACGAGCACCTGCGCCATCCGCGAGGTCCGCAACAGCAGCCCGCCGTCGGGCGCGACGACCGTGCCGTGGCCGGTGGACAGCACGGTCAGTGGGACGCCGCCCCGGCCCGCGGCGCGGACCGTGGCCTGGACGTCGGCGACCGTCTCGGCGTCGACGACGGCGGCCGGCGCGCCGTGGAAGCCGTCGCGTTGGCGTTCGTACCCGGCGTCGCCGGGCAGGAGCAGGGCGCCGGTCAGCCGGTTCTTCAGCTCGTGTGCAACCTGGCCGACGGTCGGTGCGCTCGTCGTCTGGGTCGGGGTGCTCATCGCGATCTCCTCGGGCCGTCTCGTCGCCGGTGGGACCGGCGGCCGGCCGGGAGGCCGGGTACGAAAAGGCTGCTCCGAGGGGGCGTCCGGGTCGTCCGTCCGGCGTGGGCTCCTCGCCTACGTCGCGGTGCCCACGGCCGTGCGATGCGCTACGTCGCCGGAGGTACGCCCGGCGTCGACGTCAGCCGGCTGGGCGGCGTTCGGCGGGCGGTGGGGTCGCGACCGGCTCGGTGATCAGATCACCGGTGCGCCGTCAGGACCTGTGCCTCAGGGCCGGATCGGACTGGATGACGCGGCTCAGCAGCGTCGAGAGCTGCCGTAGCTCGTCGTCGCTCAGCACCGCCAGCGGGGTCTTCTCCAGCGCCGTGCGGAGCAGCTCGTCGCGGACCCGGCGGCCCTCGGCTGTGAGAACGAGGAGTCGGGAACGGCGGTTGGCCGGGTCCACCGTCCTCTCCACCAGGCCCCGCTCGACGAGCTGGTTGGTGATGAAGGTCAGGTTGGAGGCGTTGCAGTAGAGCCGCTCGGCCATCACCTTCATGGACGGCGGCGGCTCGTCGGGGTCGATCACCCACAGCGCCTGGAACGTCGCCGGGGTGAGTCGGTGTCCGGCCAGCGCCTGTCCGATGAGGTCGTTGGTCCGCGTCCAGATGTCGTTGGTTGCGGCGACCACGGCGGTGAGCTCGCGAGCACCCATCCCTCCACCCTATCGTTGATTCAAGACTTGAAGTGTTGTGGTAGGTTCGATGCTTCGAGTCTTGAAGTGAATGGAGGGGTCGATGGCAGATGGCTTCCACGGCATCGCTGCACTCGTCACCGGTGCGTCCAAGGGCCTTGGACGGGCGTATGCGCTGGAGTTGGCCCGCCGCGGTGCGCGCGTCATCCTGGTCGCGCGCTCCGAGGGGGACCTGCGGCGAGTCGCCGGTGAGATCGGGGAACGGACCGATGCGCCGCCCGCGGTGGTGATCAGCGTTGACCTTGCCGCGTCGGACGGCTCGCAGCGGGTCGTTCGCGAGATCCGATCTCGCGGTCTGACGGTCGACCTCCTGGTGAACAACGCCGGCGCGGGGAGCGCGGGTCCCTTCCTGAGCCGCCCGCTCGAACCACAGCTGACGACCGTGGATCTGAATGTCACGGGCCTGCTCGCGCTGAGCCACGCGTTTGCGGAGCAGATGGTGGCGCGGGGCTCCGGGGGCATCATCAACGTCTCGTCCGGGGCTGCCTTCCAGCCCATGCCGTACCAGGCCGTCTATGCCGCAACGAAGGCGTTGGTCCTGTCCTTCACCGAGGCGCTCGCCGAGGAGCTGCGCGGTACCGGCGTTCACGTCATGGCGGCGCACCCGGGGGCGGTGGCGACCGGATTCTTCGACGGCACGTCGGCCACGATCGACCCGGCTGCCGACGCGCCCGAGGTCGTCGCGTCCCGGACGCTCGACGACTACGCCCGAAGGCGCGCGGCCTCCTACCCGGGCCGATTCACGACACGGGCGATGACCTGGCCTGCACGCCTGTTGCCGCGCACTGCGGTCACACGGCTGAGTGGCGCCTTCAACCGCCGTCAGGGCCTGCACGAGGTCGTCGACCTCGGGTGAGGGAGGTCCGCGGATCGCGCCTGCGTGGCACGGCGTGAGCGAGCCCGGTCAGTTCGTCGTGCGCGACGGGGCGGGCCCGCCCAGGGCGCGATAGGTGAGGTCGACCAGGTAGTCGTTGAGCCGGTGCGACGCGGAGACGGCTTCGGACTCGTCGCCGTGCGCGACGGCGCGCAGGACCGAACCGTGGAGGTCCGCCGCGATGCGCAGGTGCTCGGCCACGTCGGGGATGTGGGCGAACCAGAACCGGCGCGTCAACGACTGGAGCGGCGTCATCGCGAGCTCCAGGTAGTCGTTGTGCGCGGCCTCGACGACCATCCCGTGGGAGCGCTTGAGCAGTGCGGCGAAGGCGCGGACGTCCTCCCCGGCGAAGTCGTCCAGCTCGACGGTCAGGGCGAGCATGGCCTCCTTCTGCCGGGTGGTCGCGCGGTAGGTCGCGAACCGGACCGCCATCTCCTCCAGCCCCCTGCGCAGCTCCAGTAGCCGGAACTGGGCCTCGACCGATGCGGGCGCGACGAAGACCCCGCGATGGGGATGGATCTCCACCATCCGCTCGCGCGCGAGCCGCTGCACGGCCTCCCGCACCGGGGTCCGCCCGTACCCGAGCTTCTCCATCAGGCTCGACTCCGACACCGAGGCTCCGGGCGGGAGCTCCTGGAACGTGATCAGCGTGCTCGGGTTCTACACGCTCTGTGCCTACGTCGTGCGCGCCACCGGGGACACGAGCGGACTGCGGGATCTGGCGGTGACGATCCGTGCGTTCACCCGCCGTCGGGACGGCGAGCGTGCTGTCTCTCGTCGAGCCCTGGGGCGCCGTCGATGACGGTCGACAAGGTCCACGTGCTCAGGGCGCTCGCGGTGCTCGAACTCGAACTCGATCAGCTCGTTGCCCACAAGGTGGCTGCTGCCAAGAAGGCGGGCCTGAGCTGGGATGAGATCGCGCAGGCGTCCGGCGTGAGCCGGCCGTCGGTGTGGCGCCGCTGGAAGGATGGCGTCGACGATCCGCGCCCGACGCGGCCGGCGCGCCGGGATGCGTCGCGGCTCCTGTTGACTGGTGCGGCAGCCGCGGTGGTGCACCGGTTGACGGACGAACTTGCCACCCGTGCGGTGGGCCGGAAGGACGACCACCCGTGGTCCGGGGCCGTGCGGGTAGCCCTGAACCGGCTGTCGAAGACGTACGAGGTGACACAGCGCGGAGCCCGGGAGATCGAGTTCCGGTTGCACGGCACCCGGATTCAGGTCACCTGCCTCGAACCGGGTTCCGACGGGCCGGGCGGGCTGAGCGTGCTCATCGCCCCCCGCCCGGAACTGACCTTGAGCGGCAAAGGGACGGTGCGGACTGCGGGCCTGACCAGCGATGTGCTGATCCCCGTCGCCGGTGAGGAGCTGATCGACTCGGTGCTGACGTTCCTGCGTCAGCAGATCGAGGCAGATGCTGAATCCGCCTGACGTTGAGCACTTCAGGCACGTCGAGGACGAACACGACGGCAACGCGAGCGTCAAGATCACCCCGCGGAGGATCTTGCTGCCCGGCGCACCGTGCGACCGTGGTCAGACGTGCTGCGGCATCATGGTTCGACGTGTGATCACCGGTGATCGACATCAAGGTGTTCTTGACGTCGGCGCGGCGTTGGCAGCAGACCGGCCCGACCCTGATCCCGCTACGGACGGGTGGCGGCGATCGACGACTGCGGGAGCGGTTGGACGTGAGGTGCAGTTCTCCCACCGAGAGGTCGTCGGGTCAGCTCAGCAGGGGTGCCAGACCTTCCCGCCTGGTTCGTAGCAACGGGGTCCGTTGTACCCGGGGTACGGGTTCTTGTCCGGCGAGGATTTCCGTTGGGTGCGTGGCTCCGGTGCCGGCGCGGGCTTACGGGGAGCAGGCGCCGGTTCGGCATCGCGTCGAGTGCGCCGTTGTTCCGCGGCGGCTTCGGCCTTCCGTGCTTCGGCCTTCCGTGCTTCGGCCTTCCGCGCTTCAGCTTCTCGTGCTTCCCACTCTCGTGCCTCTCGCTCTCGCTCCGCGGCGGCCGCAGCCTCGGCGGCTTCTCGGCTCTTGGCGGCCTCCACCATGGAGCGCAGTTCGGTTTCCTTGTGCTGGGCGGTTTCGCGGGCCGAGGTGACGGCCGCGGCGAGTCGGTTCCGATCGTCCTCGGAGAGGACGGACCAGACGTGCCCGATCCGTTCGCCGGTGAAGGCGTTCTCGAGTGCGATCACTTGCGCGACGATGGATGCGACCTCGCCTGCGGTCACGTCGAGATCGCTGGACGGCGCGTCGGCAGGCTGTGCTGGAGCGGCCGGCGCGTTCTCGGCGGCGGTGGTGACCGCCGCGACCCGTGCCGGGATGGTGCAGGCGACGTCGGCGGAGTAGAGCCCGCGACCGTGCGAGACCGCCTCCTGCTGTGCTTCGAGGACCGGCGGGTAGAAGCGGTCGTTCGGGCCGATGACGACGGCCGCGGCGAGGCCCTGACGTGCGACCTCGGCGTTGACGAGGGTGCCGTCGCCGCTGCGTACGCCGGCGAGGGTACGGCCGTGTTGATCCAGGCGTTCCTCGTCGTACTCGAGGGAGACCGTCGATCCGACGGGGATGAGGGTTTCGAGGAACCTCGCCGCCTCGGGCCCGAGGCACTCGATGTCCTTGTTCGGGTGCTTCGTCTCCGGGGTGTCGACGTTGAGCAGCCGGATCCGCTCGGTCCGGCCGTCGACCTCGGCGTCGAAGGTGTCGCCGTCGATCAGCTTCGTCACGATCGCCTGGTCGAGGGCGTCCGAGCCCTGCGCAACGGCGACGACCGCGGTCGTCGACACGCCCGCTGCGGCGACGAGGCCCACCAGGAACTTGCCCAGGCCGATCACGAGTCCTCCAAGTCGGGTAACGGCGGGGGTGCCCACATGGGACCCCGGACCGGTCGACGACTCGGTCGGTGCGCCTTCGCAGCCCGGATTCGGGGATCGGGTTCCCCGCGTTACACCTGACGACGCTCTGCGAGCTCGACCTGCAACCTGGGGTTGGAGTCGGGGCAGCGGGCACTGGCGCCGGCCCTCTCACACGGACAGGGGGAGCCCAGGACGTGGTGCTCGCTCACCGACCGATCACCGGCTGTGCCCTCTCCCTGCTGCGGGAGCGGGCGGCCTTGCGTTCGGCGGCTGGTTTCCTCACGACCGCGGTCCGCTGCCTGGCTTCCCGCACCGCCGCTCTCCGGGCGGAAGCAGCCTGCTTCGCCGCAGATCGCCGCGCTGCGAGCCGTGTGGCGGGTGAATTGATCTTGTGAAGTTGGTCTGGGGCCTTCCGGCGCGGGCAGATCCGGTCAGTGCCGGGTACCTCGTGGAGCCGGAACCCGCGGGACGGGCCTACGAGCGCGACACCGCGTCGGTGGCACCGAGGGCAGGTTGCTGTGGCCGCACCGGCAGGCTGCCGCGAAGCCGGGACGTTCGGCCGCCCGGCGCGTTCGCCGGTACGCAATGTCGTCTCTGTGCTCGGCTTCCGCGCCGGTGCCGCGGACGCCACTCCGGATGGCGCTTTCGCTGGGCGCACACGCCGCTTTCCGTTCGTTCGTGCAGGTATCGCCCGTATCGCCATTGTTCTGCTGGCCTCGCGCGGGCCGAGGAGGCTGCTGCCCGCGAATCTGGCCATGATCGGAGTGCTGTGCCCCGACCGGTGAAAGTCGTCGTCGCGCCGGTCCTCGATGTCGTCGAGATAAGATCCGTAGCCCATCGTGTCCCCCATGGCAGATCCGATCATCCATCCGGCCCATCATTCGGCGGCACTCCGGATTGTGTTACGAACCGGTCCGGGTTCTGGCCGCATCGTCCGGCGCCTGGCCGACCTCGACAAGGAAGCTGTTCACCGCGCAGGAACGGCCGGATTTCGGTCGCCCGTCAGCGGATCAAGCTCGGCCCACGTCATGCTGGCAAGCTCGTCACGGTCATCGTCGAGGCACCCACTTCCGCGTCCTGTACAACGGCGAAGAGATCGCCGGCCGGCCCCGACGCAGCCCCGCACCCATCACTCGCCTCCACGTCACCGGAGCCGGCGTCCACGACACCCCAGCTCGTCACTGATCAACTGATGACGTCCGGGTCAAGCGTCACCTGAGACCACACACCGACATACGGATCTGTCGTCGGCGCGATGACATATGTTCGTGACGTACCGACGTACGATCGGAGCTGCCACCGCACCCACACCGGGGCAGGATGCACTTCGACGAAAAGCGAACACAGATCCGCAGCGATCTGGCCTGGCTCGTCCTGCTGACGGGCCAGGCCTTGCCCATGCGCACGTCGAGCGTGCGCGGATGGCTACCTGCAGGTCAGCAGGAACGCCCGGCTGCGGGCCCGCTGCTCGGACGTGCCGAAGGTGGACCCGACGAACTCGTCGACGCCCGCCTCGCGCAGCTCCGCGATCCGCTCGGCGACCTCGGACTCGGTGTCGATGTGCGCGGCGTCGAAGCAGACCGTAGGTACCTCGCTCACCACGCACGGTCACTCGATGACGGTTCGCCCGGACGTCGTAACGAGCGGACACGCCGCGCGACTGGTGCAGCCGGCGATGATCGTCGCGGCGAGCGCGACCCGATGGTCCTTCGTCCATGACGGCCCCGTCCGCGCCCGAGGTCCGGAGCGAGATCGAGCTGATCGCTTCGGGCATCGCGTGCGCGATCTCGTCCAGCGCGGCCGACGCTGCCCGCATGGCCGACCCTCCACCTCCGACGAGCGCAGCCGTGGCCGCGACATCGCGACCCCGGCTCTCGTGCTCGATCGGCGTCGCCGGCACCGCGTCCGATCAGCTCGATCCGGCGGCGGTCCACGTCTCGTGGCCGGCCGACGCGATCACGGTAGCGGCCCAGCCGAGGTGGTCGGCGATGCCACGTCGCATCTCCCGGACTCCCGTCGCGGGGGAGCGGTGGAACCGGCGGGCGCTCGAGATCGTCCATGCCGGCCATGACGACTCGAATCCTGCTGGTACTCGCCGCAATGGCCGTCGCGGTCGCCTGCCGCCGCCGGTGCCGCCGTTCCCGGCGGCGCCCGGCATGCGCCCTGCCCCGTCCCGACGGATGATCCCGCGCGGTACGCGGGACCGAACGCGGCGTTCCGCTGCCACTTCGCGATGGCCGACCCGAACGGCCTGGTCGTCGTCCTGCGAGAGGGCCGGGCCGCTGCCGCGGGTCCGGGCCCGTTCGGACGGCAGCACGCGGCGGTCGACCGCGGAGTCAGCCAGGAGGTGATCGCGCGGGTGGTGAGCAACGCCACGCCGATCGCCGGTGAACAACGCAGGCTGCACTACATCGAGGACATCCGCCTCGATGGGCGAACGGCGGAGATCTGGGTGGTGGTCGATCGCGCGCCCTCGCGGCAGGCGCCGGACACCCGTCCGTTCGGGGTGATCACGGCGTTCTGCAGGGGTGGGGGAGGCGGGGAGCCGGAGAGGTGTCCGTCGTGGGTGAGCGCTGGATGATCTCGACGACGGGCCGCGGCCGCCTATGTGATCGGCCGCGGGGTCAGCCTGCGTGCAGATCGGCGAGGAGCCCGTCGAGCACGTGTTCCTCCTCCACGGCCTGGCCGGTGACGCGCATGGCCTCGGTGAGTTCGGGGTCCCAGGCGCAGGCCACGGGTTCGCCCGTGAGCGGGCGACCGGCGCCGTGGAGGGCAGATCGCCGGTAGGCGGCAGCGTCGAAACGCCACGGCGCGGCCTGGAGCCGCCCGAGCACGACGTTGCCGATGCGCATCCCGCCCCAGTCGAAGTCCCCGTGGTACCGCAGTGCTGCCCCGTCCTCCGCGAGGCTGCGGAGCAGCGTGATCGCCGCGACCCCCGGCTGCCCACCGATGCACACCAGCGCGCCGGCCTCGGCGCCGAGGCGGTCGGCGGCCTCTGCGACGACCACCGGGTTCTCGCAGACCGAGACCGTGCAACCGGCCCGCAGCCTCGGTGGTTGCCTGAGCTGCCGGAGCGTGATCACGCCCGGCTCCCCGGCCTCGTGCAGCACGGCGAGCATCCGCCCGGTCGGGGTGTCGCGTGCGGTGGGGAGGTTCAGTACCAGGACCGTGCTGGACAGCTCGTCACGGAGCAGCCCGACGGACGCCCAGACGTCGCGACGCCACCCGGCCCCTTGACCGTCGCCGACGCCGCCGAGCACCCGCGCGGCGCCGAACACGAGTCCGGTGAGCGACCTGTCAGTGTCGAGCGCGTGTGCGGACCCCAGGATCCGTTCGGCGAACCGCCCCACGGGTTCCGGCTCGGTCGGCAGGGCGGCCAGCACGGTTGTCAGCTGGGTGAGCAGCTCGCCTGCGACGAGTGGGTCACGTGCGATGCGGCGCACCGTGCCGGTGCCCCGCAGACCCGCGGCCCACGCGTGCAGCTCGGGCCGCTCGGCGACAGCGCTGTCCAGGACGGCGAATGCGGCCGCCCACGCCGCCTCTTCTTCCGAAGCGGCGGCCGCTCGGTCCCGCACCGGGCCGGTGAGTGCGACGACACCAGCCGCCAGCCCCTCGGGATGGGCCCCCGAGCGCCGCAGCAGCGCGTCGACGTCCTCGAGGCGGACGCTCACGGTGGCGCCGTCCCGTGGGCGGCGCCCCAGCAACCGTGCCACGGCGTCACGCTGCGCCGGGGTGGCCCGTGACAGCGTCACCGTGCCCGTGAGCGGTGCGCCACGCTCCAAGCGGCGACGGACGCGCTCACACAGCCAGCCGAGCTCGTCGCCACCGAGCAGCCGGCGGAGCCGGTCGTCGGACGGGGTCAGAACAGCGCCTCCTCCTCGGCGGGTACCGGGGCACCGGCCGGCACGGCGACCGGTCGCGGTGCGGCCCTGCGCAGCTCGCCGTCCCACTGCCAGTTGGTGACGAGCACGGCTGCCACGCCGTCGGTGCGGGCGAGCTGGGCGATCGCGAGCCCCGGCACCTCGGGATAGCAGCCCCACTCCCGTTCGCTCGTCATGACGACGTCCAGGTCGAAGGCGGCGAGCAGGCCGAGGTACTTCGCGCGGGCGTTGTCGTCGACGCCGGCGAACGCCTCGTCGAGCGTGACGAGGCGCGGTGCGTGCGGGTTGCCGGCCGACGCATAGTGCGCGGACGCCGCCGCGAACAGCGGCACGCTCGCCGCGAGCACCCGTTCGCCGCCCGAAGCGGGCCCGGTGGCGGGGCGCCACTGGCCGTTCTGGTGGCGCTCGATGACGAACCGGTGCCAGCCGCGGTAGTCCAGTGCCGTGGTCAGGTGTTCCAGCCAGGTGCCTGCCTCGTCCCGAGCCCGGACCGCGGCGATGCGCTCCTGCAGGAAGCTGCCCACCGCGGCACGGTCGTCGGCCGACCAGGCATCGGCGCTCTGGCGCAGCAACCGGCGGCGCGCCTCGGCGAGCCCGGCCGGGCCGTCGTCGCGCGGTCGCCACTCGAGCCTTAGCCGCATACCGGTGCTGGTGGGCCGGTCGGTCAGCTCTGCGTTCATGCGTTGCACCTGCCGCTCGGCCTCGGCGATCAGCTCCTGCAGCGTGCTCGCGACCTCGTTGACCAGGTGGTTCTCCAGGATCTCCCGCTCGCGCTCGTCGAGCAGCCGTTGCCGGTCGGCCACCTCGACGGCGAGCGCGTCGGCGAGCTGCGGAACGGTGGCGGGACGTCCCCGGAACACCACCTCGACGACGATCCCGTCCTCCAACAGCTGCGCCGAGGCCGTGTTGCCCTGCCGGGCGAGGGTGTCGGTGAGCGTCTTGAGCTCGTCGGTGACGCGGCGCTGCACGCGGTCCCACGCCGGGTCGTCGGCGGCGACATCGGTCAGCTCCTGGTCGATCTGGCGGGCGAGCCGGACGGTCGGGTCCGGTGCCCAGGTCTCGGCGGGGTCGGGCACGGCGAGGTCGGGGAGGGCGACGGCGAGCAGCCCGGTGGCGGCGAACCGGCGCATCGCCTCGGCGGCCTCGGCCCGCTCGCGCGCGGCGTCCTCCAGCGCGCCGATGGCGGCGTCTCGGCTGCCCTCGGCCTTGCCCCGATCGTTCACGGCCCGCAGGTGCGCCTCGGTGGTGACGGCGCGGACGCCCCCGTTCGCGGTGATCTCCTCGGCGACGAGCGCGAGCTTGGCCTCGAGCTCCTTGACGGTGTCGCCGAGGGTCTCCTGGAGCGTGGCGTGCTCCTCCGCGGCCCGGCGGGCGTCGCGTTCCGCGGCTGCGGCGCGGGTGACCGCCTCGGCGTGCGCGGCCTCGCCCGCCTCCAGGTCGGACGTGTCCTCCGCCTCGCTGCGGCGCGCCGTGGCGAGCGCGGTGACGGCGGGCCACAGCCCGGCGAGCGCGACCTGGTAGCGCGTGAGCCCGGCGCTGACCCCGTCGAGGCCGGAGCGGTCGGCCGGGAGCCCGACGTCCGCGGCGCCGGTGGCCAGCGCCTCCGCGGCGGCATCGGCGTCGGCCGTCGCCTCGGCCAGCCGGGCGTCGGCCGCGGACCGCTCCCGGGCCAGCTCCGCGTGCTGCGCCGCGAGCGCAGCGACGGTGGCGTGCGCCTCGCGCAGGTCGGCGTCGGCGGGCAGCCCGTCGATCTCGGCTGTCAGGGTCCCCCGGCGCTCCCCGAGCAGGCGCTGCTCCTCGGCGATGCCGGCCTGTTCGCCGGCGACCTGCCCGGCCTCGCGCTGCAGCATGGCGAGGCGGGCCCGGCGAGCGGCCTCGCGCGCACCGCGGCCGATGTACTCCGCGGCCGGCTTGTTCCATGCGCCGGTGAGCACGCCGATCCGGAACCGGCCCGCCGCGTCGACCCAGGTGCCGTCGGCGCCCTCTCCGAGGCCGATCGTGGCGAGCACCCCGGCGACCGCGGCTTCCGAGACGGTGGCGGCATGGGCGTCGTCCGGATTGATGGCGGGCCGCAGGACCGCGGTCAGGGCGGCGTCCGGCCGCGCCTCGTCCGAAGGGTCGAGGATGACGTCGCCGCTGACCTCATGCAGCGCGCCGTCCGGGTGGAGCCAGGCGTCGAGGATCCCGGACGCCTCCAGCGCGGCCTCCAACCCGGCACGCTCGGCGTCGGGCACGCCGTCGACGAAGTCGACCAGCTGCCACAGCGGTGCCCCCGCCTGTGCGGCGCGGGCCTGCGGATCGCGGGTGTGCGGGGCGGGCGGTGCGCCGTGTTCGCCGGCCTCCAGCCGGGCGATCTCGGTGGCGAGCTCGGCCGCGCGGCCGGCGGCATCGGCAGTGCGGCGGTCGAGTTCGGCACCGATCCGGGCGAGCGCCGCAACGGCAGTCCGGCCCGCGGTGTCGATCGCGAGGCGGCCCGGGTTCGGGCCATCCAGTGTGGTGACCCACAGCTCCAGCGCGGTGACGACGGCGTCGGCGTCGGGGACGACCAGCTCGGTCGCCGCGTCGAGGTGGGCCCGCACCGCCGCGACGAGCTCGGCGCCGCGCTCCCCGACGGCCGCGTCGGAGGCGGCGCGTCGCTCGGCCAGGGCGGAGAGCGCGGAGGCCAGCCGCTCCACCTCGGTGCGGGCGGTGACGAGCGCCTGCGTGGCCTTCGACTCCGCGGCGACCAGGCCCTCGACGTGGCGGATCGACCGTTCCTGACGGTCGATCAGCTCACCGGCGGTGCGGCGCAGGATGCGCAGCCGGTCGTCGACCTCCGGGTCGGCGTTACGCGGGTGGTTGCCGCCGCCGGTGACCCCGGCCGATCCGGGGTCACCGGCGTTCGCCGCGGGATGCGGGCCTGTGTCCGTCTCCGAACCGGACGGGTGGCGAGGCTGCTCGGTCAGCCGGTGATCGATCCGGGCGGCGTGCTCCGCGGCGAGCCGGGCGTCGCCTGCCGCGGCGATGGCGCCCTCCCGGACGGTGCCGAGCGCGTCGGCGGCGGCGTGGGCGCGGGCGACAGCGGCATCTCGCCGTTCTTGCCGGCTCACCACGGTAGCGGCCGCGCTCTGCTCCTGCCGGGCGGCGGCGTCGGCGTCGGCGCTCCGCCGCCTGGCCTCGTCCGCGAGCCGCGCTAGATCTTGAGCACTCTTCATCTCCGGGCTGGTGCGCAGCGACCGGTCGCGGGCCTGGAGCCGCTCCGCCTCCTCTGCCAGGTCGTCGAGCCGATCCTGCGCCGCGGTGGCGGCATCGTCGGCCTGCCGGTACGCCTCCTCAGCTGCGGTGAGCGTGTCGCGGGCGGTGCGGTAGCGGTGCTCGGCCTGGCGCGGCCGCTCGGCGCGCCGCCGCGCGGCGACGGAGGCGTAGCGCCGGTAGTGGCCGAGGAACGCCTGTGCCGACCCGTGTGCCTCGACCATCGAGGCGAGCTCGTCGCGGTCCTCCTCCAGACTGCGAAACGCCTCGGCGACGTCGGCGACGACGGCCTGGTCGAGGGGCGGGAGCGCCTCGGTGAGCGCGTCCGACAGCTTCTGCTCACTCGGCCGCTTCGACAGCTGCGGCTGCCGCAGCTGCACCAGCAGATCGACCAGCGCGCCGTACCGCTGCTCGCCGAGCCCGAACATGGCCTCGTCGATGGCGCGCCGGTAGTCCTGGCGCCGGTCGTACACCTGCCCGTGGCCGGCAAGCGCATCGCCGAGCCGCTCCCGCGTGAGCGCGGTGCGGGTGGCGTCGACGAGCCGGAGCTCCGCGCCGACCCGCTGGTCGGTGACGAAGAACCAGTGCCTGGCGATCCCGCGCCCGGCCACCGCCTTGAGCCCGCAGCCGATCGTGCGGAACTCGGCCGCGCCGTCGCCGGTGCGGCGGCCGAACTCCAGCCACGTATAGCCGAGCCGCTCCGGGTGCGGGTGCTCCCCGCCGAGCAGCAGGTTCCACTCCATCCGCTTCTTCGGGTCGGCGTCGGGCTCGACCCGGTGCGGCGACAGGTCGCCGTCGAGCAGGAACGGCAGCAGCAGGGCGAGCACCTTCGACTTCCCGGTGCCGTTGTTGCCGCGCAGCAGCAACCGTCCGTCGTGGAACCAGAACTCCTCGACGTCGTAGTAGAAGAGATCGACGAGCCCGGCCCGCAGCGGCTGCCAGCGTTCGCGCTGGGGTTCCGGGAGCGTGATCATCCGCGGCTCTCCTGGATCTGTGCCTCGCCGACGGCGTAACGCGCCAGCGCGGGCAACGCGTGTACCTCGTTGCCTGCCCGCCGGACCAGGCGCAGCGCTTCGAGGCGGCCCAGTGCCTTCTCGGTGAGCTCGATCTCCGCGCCGGGCGCGGTGGCGTCCCTGCGCCAGTACGTGGCGTGCGCCGCGGCCTGGGCGCGGACGTGGGCGTGCAACGCGGTGAGCGGCAGCGGACCGTCGGAACCCGCGAGGTGCTCGGCGAGCAGCAGCGTGGCGTGGCCCTCGGTGCCGGTCTCGGGCATCCGGACGTCGGTGAGGTCGTCCTGCGGGTCGACCATCGCGATGCCCTCCGCCCGCACCTCGGGGACCAGCCCGGTGAGCTCGCTGATCCGGCTGGTGATCGCCGACCGTTGGCTGGTGAGGTACGCGAGTTCGGCCTCGTCGAGGTCGGCGTAGTAGAGCACCGGCTCGTCGAGCAGCTTGCGGGTGAGGCGGTGGCGGATCTGCTGGTTGCGCAGATCATCGGTGGTGGCGGGCAGCTCCTCGGTGAGTGCGGCGAGCCGCTCGTCGTGGCCCGCCGCACTGATCGTGGACGGGCCGCGCGGGCTCGCGAGCAGCGCGGCGAGCACGCGCCGCTCCACGTCGTAGAGCGCGTCGCCCTCGTCCCGGACGAAGGAGTCCTCGTCGCCGGCCACCCGGGAGAGCACGCCGAGGTCGAGCAGCAGGCGGACCACCGACACCAGGTCCGTGCGCTCCTCGCGGCGCTCCAGCGCGAATGTGACCCCGGCAGCCGCGAGGTCCGGATCGGCGGCCGCCAGCACGATCTGCTCGGCCAGCCGCCCGAGGGTGATCTGCGCGTCGGCGCGTTCGAGCACGGCGAGCGCGAGGCAGGTGAGGACGTAGCGGCGGCGCGAGAAGGGGACGCGGCTGCGCGGGTCGCGGGCGGGATGGGTGGCGTCGCCGGTGTCGGGCACGGTCTTGACCAGCCGCGCCACCTCGCTGTCGACGTGCAGCCGCCAGCCGGTGTTGCGGTCGAACCAGGTGCGCAGCTCGCTCGCGTGGCGGCGGACGAGCACGACCAGCTCGGACTCCGCTCCGTGGGCACGCAGCACCGGACGGCGGAGCAAGGCCCGGGCTGCCTTCGTCAGCTCGGACCGCCGACCGACGGTGACGGCGTCGAGTGCGCTGCTCATGCCGAGAGCTCCGCACGCTCGGCCGTGAGGTCGAGGATGTGGACCAGGTGGTCGGGGCCGCGGAACACCCCGTGCGGGGTGCGGATTGCGGCCTCCTGGGCGTGGTCGAGGACGGTGAGCTGTACGGCCATCGACCCGTCGGAGGTGGTGGTGGCGATCTCCCGCCGTCCGGGTGTGAGCGCGGTGAGGGCGTCGCCGAGCAGACCGAGGAACAGCCGGAACGGTTCCGCGTCGAGCGTGGCGATGTCGGAGAGCCGGATCGGCCGGTCGGTGACCAGCGCCGCCCGCGCCTCGGCCAGCGCCGAGGCCTCCTTCGCGGCCAGTTCGGCGAGGTGCCTGCGCTGCTCCGACCGGTCGGTGACGCGTGAGGGCCTGCCGCGCCGTTCGTAGCTGCCGGTGCGCCGCAGCCGCGGGCTGATCTGCAGTGGCGGGGCCTGCGCCCACGGGGTGCTCGCCGGCACGGGCTCGTCGGAGCGGGCGGCGAGCGTGTCGGCGTCGATCGTGAGGTGGCGGGCCGGGGAGAGGCCGAACGCGCTGCGCCACAGCCGGTGCATGGCCGCCTCGTCGGGCGCCTGGGCGAACCAGAGGGCGAGCGTGCGGAAGTCGGCCGAGCGGTCCGACCGCCCCGTGCGGCGTTCGTTGAGCGCGGCCACGACGTGCAGCAGCTGCGGGATGGCCGCCCGCGCCTGCGAGCGCAGCAGCTTCGCCTGGCTCGGGTGGTGGGGTGAGCTGACGAACCAGGCGCGGAACCCCTCCCACCGCTCCCGCCACAGCGCGGCGCGCCGGACGAACTCGGCCTCGCGCGGATCGTCGCCGTCGGGGCCCGCCCCGGGAGCCGCGTCGGACGCCTCGCGGCGGGCCGCCATGTCGAGCAGCGCCTCCACCCCGGCCTCCTCGACCCGCGCGACCAGTCCGGCGATCTCCGCTCCGGTGGCGGCCAGGTCGGTGATGAAGCGCTGCAGGTAGTCGATCAGCCGGTCCTTGTAGGCGCGGAACGCGTCGGCGTCGGCGTCGTGCAGGTCGATCGAGCGCTGCAGCGATCCCATGAACGCCTGCGCGTTGTCTGCCAGGTCGGTGAAGCGGTCGACGAGTGCCCGCAGCGACAGGTTCACCTTCGCCGGGTCCGGATCCGCTGCCGTGGCCAGCTCCAGCAGCGCGTGCAGCTGGGTGGCGATGTCGGTGAGCGCCACCGCCTGCAGGGCGCCGCGTCGGCCCAACGCCTCGTCGTAGACGGCCAGCGCCTCCTCAGCCGCCTCGCCCTCGCTGGTCAGCTGGTAGAGGAAGCGGGCGCGGTGGAAGTCCTCGACGGTCGTGACGCGGCTGGTGTCGGGATCCGACCGCAGGTTGCCCCAGCCCTCCAGCGCGGCCAGCGCCTCGGCCACCGCCGCGAGTTCCGGCGTGCCGCCGAGTGCCGCGTGCACGTCCTCGGGGCGCAGGTGCACGGTGAAGCGGCGCTTGGCGGCGACGAACGCGAGCATCACCCGGCGGTAGAGCTCGGACTTGCCCACCGTCAGGTAGGTGAATGCGCTGTGCACCGCGGAGCCCCCTCCTCACCCGTCGGCGCCGAGGCTAGAGGGGAGGTCCGACAGGATTCGGAACGGCTCGCCGTCGGCGGTATGAGCTGATCACTGGCGCAGCAGTGCACGAGGTGGTGACCGCTATCGTGCGCCCGTGCCGGGAGCGTGCGAGGCGTGAGCGAGTACCAGTACTACGAGTTCGTGGCCATCGACCGGCCGTTGGACGAACGTCAGCTCGGCGAGGTCCGTGCCCTGTCGACCCGGGCCGACATCACGCCGACGAGCTTCGTGAACACCTACGAGTGGGGCGATTTCCGAGGCGACCCGCGGGTGGTGATGGAGCGCTACTACGACGCGTTCCTGTACCTGGCGAACTGGGGCACGCGGTGGCTGTCGTTCCGGGTACCGGCACGACAGGTCGACCTCGCGACGGCGCAGCGCTACTGCGTGGGCGATGCGGCCGGCGCTCGGGTCAGCGGGGAGCACGTGATAGACCTGGTCTCCGAGGACGAGGAGTCCGACGACTTCGACCGGGGTGGCGAGGGCCGGCTCTCGAGCATCGTGCCAGTCCGCGCGGACCTGGTCGTCGGCGACCTGCGGGTGCTCTACCTCGCCTGGCTGCTCTGCGTTCAGGACCACCAGGGCCCGGACGAGGAGGTGGAGCCGCCCGTGCTGGCGGGGCTCGGAAAGCTGACTGCGTCGCTGAAGGCGGTCGCCGAGTTCCTACGCATCGATCCTGACCTGCTGGCAGCGGCCCAGCACGCGCCACCCCGGCGGCGCCGACAGGGGACATGGCCGCGTGGGTGGCGAGCCTGCCGGCTGCCGAGAAGGACACCGCACTGCTCGCGTTGCTGCGCGGTGACGACCCGCATCTGCGGGCCGGGTTGTTGCGCCGGTTCCGCGGCGCGACCCCGGTGCAGCCGGGGAACCGCACCGCGGGACAGCTGCAGGCCGCCGCCGAGGTTCGGTGGAAGGACCGGGTTCGCGCCGAGGAGGAGCGGAAGCGACGGGCCGGCGAGGAGCGCGAGCGCGAGCGGGCCGCCGAGCGTACCCGCCATCTGGCGGCGCTCCCCGCCGACGGTGAGTGGGCGTGGACGCGGGTCGATGCGTTGATCGACACGAAGGAGCCTGCCGAGTACGACCGCGCTGTCGACCTACTGGAGGATCTTCGGGAGCTGGTCGAGCCGGGGGAGTTCGCGCGTCGGGTTGCGGAGCTGCGGGTTCGGCACGGGCGGAAGCCGAGCTTGATGGACCGGTTCGATCGGGCTGGGTTGTAGACCTTGGCTCGATAGCAGTGCTGTCGGGGACGCCCGCAGCACCAGATCGCGGTCCGGTTCGATGAGTGGACTGCTCGCCGGGCCGAGGACGAACCCGGCCGGCAACGAGCTCATTCAGATTCTGCTCCCGGTGGTGGACCGGGATCCGTTCGTCTCTCTGCAAGGGCCGCGGGGCCAGACATGGTTTGCAGTTGCAACCGAGTTCGGCCGTTCCTCCACCACGTGGGCCTCGGTCGGCCGATCCTGCGCGCATGACGACCTACGCGTACGACACCACCAGCAACCAGCTCGTCGCCGTGTGGGACACGGGCATCGGGGCCACCTTCGCCTCGGTCGCTCGCTTGAACGCCGCCACCGAGCAGAGCGTCGGCCTGCTCCTCGCCGACGCGCTGACTCGACTCTCGACCGCGATCTGGATGACGTACAGCGCTCCGGAGCTGCTCGATCTCCCAGCGGCTGTCGCCCGGCGGGCACTACGTCGGCCGAACGTGCCGCAGGCCGGCCGGGTCAGGGTGGAGGAGCATCCGGTGGTGGAGAGCGCCCACTGCGTCGGCCGAGGCCTGGAGGAGCTGGGCAGCGCCGGCGTGCGGCGGGCCGTCATCGCCGACGTCGATCGAGAGCTGGCTGCGGCGAGCAGCGCCGATCGCGGTGACCTGACCGGCCGGGCCCGGCAAGCGGTGATGCTCACCCGCGTGACACCGTCGCCGTCGCAGATCGCGCAGGCCGATCGCCTCTTCCACGAGGCCCCGGCAGGGGGACCGCGGCTCTACACCGAGGTCGAGCCCTCCGCCGCGGGTGTGGCGGCGATCCACTGGTTCTTCGCCGCGGTGGACGTCGTGGCGCGCCTCGGCGGCACGAGCGTCGAGGAGGCGCTCCACCGGGCGCACGAGGAGCACTACTTCGATCCGGCGGTGCCACGGGCCGTGCTGCGGATCTCCTCTGCCGATCCCGACCGCACCCCGCTCCTCATCGGCCGAACCCTCCTGCAGGCGGCGGTCCTCCAGGGGCGGGGAATGATCCTGAGCCCGTGCGACCTCGAACCCGGGGAGCCCTACTTCACCGTGCTCGACCCGGTGCGGCCGGCCCGCTGCCTGCTCGACGGACTCGTCCGCGGGATCCAGGCGCTCGGGGCGCTGCACGCGACGTACCTCGACCCGGAGCTCGATCCCGATTGTGACCGAACGGAGCCGGGTGCGCTGGCGGACCGGCACTTCGACGCGGCCGTCCGGGGAGAGGCCGCGACGCGGGCGCCGGAGCGGATGGCAGATCTGGTCGCGCCCTGACAGACCGGACCGCGTTGCCGCCCGGGTTGCGGATAGCGTCTCCGAGCGACTGCGGAGGCAAGGGTCGTGTTGGCTCCGTCGACGGCGGTCCGTCCGGAGGAAGGAGGGGTCCGATCTCGACCGTGAAGAGCCCGGTCCTGATCGAGCTCGTCCGGCGGCTCGGTGACGCGGTGCACGACCTCGATGGCATCGACGATGTCGACCTCTACGAAGAGATCGTTTTCGCCGCGGGCCACCAGCACGCGGCGCCGGACTTCCACGAACGCTGGGTGTCCGACCTCGACGATGCCGAGGCGCTCGTGCGGAATCGGCTTGACAATGGCTGGTTCGCGGGGCACTTGGTACCCACACCGCAAGCATGGTTCTCGTCCTCCCCTGAGGCGACCAACCACCTGTCGATCGGGGAGAAGCCGCAAGGGGCGCTCTGGACCGCGTCGTTTCTCCCCGACGGGGCGTAGCGCGTGGGTACTCGGCGAGGCCGGCGCGTACCCCGAGTCGTCGCGCAGGCTCTTCGCGCTTCGAGCGGTACCACCTCCGCGAGGCTCGACACCACGGAGCGTGACCTTCCCGGGCCACTCGGATGGCGACGCTAGACCGTTCGCGTGTCGGAGCCGTCGACGTGTAACGCTCGAGGTCCGGTAAACGGTATCCAGCTCGCTGCCGGCCGTCCCGTCTCGATCGGGGCGGCTCGCGGCATGAGCGACGGGCGGGCTGCCGGGGGGACCAAGGTGATCACGTCGACCACGTCCACGAGTACGTCGTCTGCCGAGTGGGTGCGAACGTCCTGACGTGCGCACCAGCATGAGCGGGATTTCTTGGCGCGCTCAGCAGGGCCAGTTCGGAGAGGACTACATCCGCGTGCTGGCCACCGCGGCCGGGCTCACCGTGTCGAAGTGCGACCTCGACGTCGATGGGATCGACCTGCAGCTCACCCTGCCGGACGACGTGGGGTCGGTGCGCTCCCCGCGCATCGAGGTTCAGGTCAAGACCGTTTCTCGACTCCGGCCGGTCGACGGCCTCTTCCGCTACGACGGCCTCAACGGCTGGCAGTTCAACAAGCTCGCCGGGCCCGGCTTCATGGTGCCGCGCTACTTGTTCCTCGTGACGGTGCCGCGGGAGGCGGCGCGATACGCCGACCTCAATCACCACGGCCTGCTGCTCAGGCACATCGGTTACTGGACCTCGCTGCATGGGCGCGAGACGGTGCCGGAAGGCCGGGCGAGCGTCCGGGTCAAGGTGCCGACGGCCCACGTCCTCACCGTGCCGCGGCTGCGGGATCTCGTCGAGGCGGCCCGATGATCCTCCGTGTCGCCGACATCTCGAGCTATCTGGATGCCACCGGTTGGCACCGCACCCCCGAGACGTGGCGTGGTGCCGCGATCTGGTCAGCCGGCCAGACCGAGGTCCTGGTCCCGCCGTCCGACGACCTGGGGGACGCGGACTTGCGCATCCGCGAGCTGCTCGCCGGGCTCGCCGCGGTCGAGGCGCGGGACGCCGCGGACATCGCCAGGGACATCGGCTCCCCGTTCGCCGACAGAACCACCTTCCGGACGGGTCCGCTCTCCCTGGCTGCGGGAGCCGACGTCGTGTCCGGGCTCCACCGGATGGTCCTCACCGCGGCCCGCATCGTGGTCGAAGGTCCACGGCGTTCATTCGTCGGGCGGCCACCCGCGAAGGTGGCCGGGCTGCTCGGCTCGACGGGTTTCGCCACCGGTCACCTCCCCGGGTTCAGCGTGAAGCTGTCGCTCGACGTCGCATCGGGCATCGGTCGAGACGTCGCTGTCCAGCTCTTCGACGCGACGAGCGCGGTCCAGGAGTCGATCGAACAGCCAGACGACGCGGTGCTCGACGGCGTGGCAGCGGCCGGTGTCTCGGCCGGCTTCTGCGACGCTCTGCGCGGCCTCGGCCAGGACTCCTTCGAGCTCGACTTCCGATGGGCGCACGGCGTGCCCACCGGTCTGCCCACCCGGACCCTGGAATTTCCACCGGAGGCAGGCGAGCGGATTCATCAAGTAGCTCGGCGGCTGCGCGAGCTCGACCTGTCAGGACCCGCGAGCGTCGTCGGCCGGGTCGAGAGCCTGCACGACAGCCAGGACGGCGCGCGATGGCGCGTGCGAATCCGCGGCGAGCTGCACACCGATCGCGGGACCAGCAGATCGCGCGGGGTTTGGGTTCGCTTGCCAGGCAAACGGCTGTACGACCTCGCCATCGAAGCGCATCAAGCCGGGCGCCGTGTTCGCGTCACAGGCTTTCGCAAAGGCTCCACGCGACAAGACCTCGCCGTACCGCCGGACGGCCTGGAAATTCTCTGAACGAAGGACAGCACGTGTCTGAAGAACAGCTCACCTCGCAGGAACGCCTTGCCCTCGTGGGGTTGATGGCGGTGGCGCGCAGGGTCACCAACGCCGAGCTGAAGGCCGAGGCCGGTATCGAGCTGACCGGCGAACGGCGGCGGCGGCTCAACGAGCTGAAGCTGGTGACGAGCGAGAAGCAGGGCCGGTCCTACGTCCACGAGCTCACCGAGCCCGGTTGGGCCCGGTGCGTCGAGGAGTTCGCCGCCCCCCGTCCCCCGCGGGCCGGGGCGTACGGCGGGGTCCTGCACGCCGTCCTGGCCTCTGTGCGCCGCTCGATGGACCGCGGCGGGCCCCAGCCGTCCGAGCTGTTCAAGCCGGACGCCGAGCTGCTGGTCCGGCAGGCGTACGCGAACCTCGCCAGCGGCCCGGCGGCGCCCGTGCGGCTCAGCGCGTTGCGGGAGCGGGTCGACGGGCAGCTGAGCCGCAAGGAACTCGACGCGGAGCTGGTCCGGATGGCCGACCTGCCCGATGTGCACCTGCGGGCCGAGATGAACCAGCAGACCCTGACCGACGCCGATCGCGAGGCCGCAGTGCGCCTTGGCGGTGAGGATCGGCACAACGTGCAGATCGAGGCGCTGTGACCGAGGAGGAACGGCTCGCCCTCAGCCGGGTGCAGCTGAACCTGGCCGTCAGCGATGACGACGTGTGGAGCCCGCTCGAACACCACGTCTCCGAGCTGCACGCGAACGTCGCGCGCGAGGTGCTGGCGCGGTTCGACGTTGCCGAGCGCGGCCGGGAGAAGCCGATCGGCGTCGTCCTCGAAGGCGAGAAGGGTGTCGGCAAGACACACATGCTCCGCTGGGTCCGCCAGGAGGTGCAGGGCCGCGGCGGGTTCTTCTTCCTGGTCAAGTTCCTCGAGGGTGGCGAGTTCTGGCACGGCGTCCTGCACAGCGTCGTCCAGGGCTTCTTCCGCGGGCAGAACGACCAGTTGACCCCCATTCTGCGGAGCCTGTGCGAGCTGGCCGGCATGGACAGCGAACGGCGCCAGCGGTTGTGCGGAACGATCCCGGTGGCCCGGTCCGACCTCGATGCCTTCGTCGACGGCCTGTTCGAGGCCAATCGGCAGGTGGCGATCGAGTGCGAGGACACCGCGCGAGCGCTCGTGCTGTACCGGTCGCGTGGTGCGGCCGGGGATGCGGGGCGGACGTTCTTCGACCTCGACGGCGATCTCGAACCCGATCAGCGCACCGCGTGGGGGCTCCGCCGCGGGGCTCGCCTCCCGCAGGAGATCTTCCGGGACCTCTCCCGGCTCATCGCCCTCGCCGGGCCATCGGTCCTGGCCGTCGACCAGCTCGACTCCCTGATGGTGCAGTCCCGGCCGGCGGATGACGTGCCGATCAGCCTGGTGAACCAGGTTGCGGACGGGCTGATGGAGATGCGCGAGCTGACCCGCAGGACCCTCACCGTCGTGGCCTGCCTGCCGGCCACGTGGCAGCTGATCTCGACCCGCGCCGCCGCCTCCGCCGCAGACCGGTTCAGCCAGGTCCAGATGAAGGGGTCCCTTCCCGGGGCGGAGATCGCCGAGCAGCTGGTCGGCATGCACCTGGCCAGCCGCTACGACGAGATCGGGTTCACCCCGCCGTACCCGACCTGGCCCGTTCTGCCGTCCGCCTTCGGGAGCGCCCGGCACCACACGCCTCGCCGCTTGCTCGCGAAGGTCGGCGACCACGTGCGGATGTGCCTCGAGTCCGGCCAGGTCGTCGAGCTGCCGTCGTTCGACGAGGACGCGGCCCCACCTGTCCCACCGCGACCCGCAGCCGACGGCGAGCTCGCGGCACTCGACGAGACGTTCGAGGAACTGCGCGCAGCGGCGGACGTGACGGCTCCGGTGTCGGCCGGCACGGAGGACGAGGTGATGCCCCGCATCCTCGCCGCCGGGCTCAAGGCATACCTCTTCGAACTCGGCAGCCGCGCCCAGGGCGTCGAGCTGGATCCGCCTCCGGGAGCGAAGCCCGCGTTGCACGCGCGACTGCGGCTGACCCTCGACGAGCGGACCGAGGACCAGGTCCACTGGAGCTTCCGGGCCATCGCGGCGACCCACCCCAACGCGGTCCTGAGCCGCCTCCGCAGCGCGCGCACGGAGGCCGGGCTCGCGGGGGTCGACAAGCGCAAGCTCTGGCTGCTGCGCAACATCCAGATGTCCGCGGGGAAGGTGACGACCCGGACGGTCGCCGACTTCGAGGAAGCAGGCGGGATGTCGTCGACGATCAGCGACGCCGACATCCGCACGTTCAGCGCCCTCGAGGTGATGCTGGACAAGCACGACCCGGCGCTCCTGCCATGGCTGGTCAGCCGCAGGCCCGCGGGCAGCACCGAGCTGTTCCGGAAGGTGTTCGGCGAGGGACCGGACACGTGGCGGTCGACCGGCCCGGCGACTGATCCCCGACCGGCCGACCCGGCGCCCGCGCCGGTGGCGGATGCCCCGGCCGAGCGGGGCGAGGCACCTGAGACCGATGGCCGAGGCGACCCGACCGAACCGATGGTGCCGACCGGCCGCACCACCGCGACGAACACGCAGGTCGCGGTGCCGTTGCGGACCCTGCGCCAGCACTCGGTGGTCTTCGCAGGCTCCGGCTCCGGCAAGACGGTGCTCCTGCGCCGGCTGATCGAGGAGTGCGCGCTGCACGGCGTCTCGTCGATCGTGCTCGACCCGAACAACGACCTGGCCCGCCTCGGCGACCCGTGGCCGACTCCTCCTGCCGGCTGGAACCCGGGCGACGCGGCCCGTTCCGAGGAGTACCTCGCGAACACCGACGTCGTCGTGTGGACGCCGCGCAGGCAGGCCGGCCGCCCGCTGGTGCTGCGTCCGCTGCCCGCGTTCGCCGATGTGCTCGACGACCGCGAGGAGCTCGAGCAGGCGGTCGAAGCGGCGGTCGCCGGGCTCGTGCCGAGGGTGAGGCTGACTGCCGGCAAGCTCGACGTCGGCACCGCGGTCCTCAAGCAGTCGTTGGCGTACTACGCGCAGGACGGCGCCAGCGATCTGGCCGGCTTCGTCGAGCTCCTGCTGGACCTGCCGGACGACGTCAGCGACTTCCGCGGCGCCGCCAAGCTCGCCGCCGACATGGGGGAGCGGCTGAAGGCGGCGATGATCGTCGATCCGCTGTTCGACGGTGAGGGCACGCCGCTGGATCCCGGCGCCCTGCTGACGCCGCCACCAGGCAAGCGAGCCCGCGTCTCGGTGATCAGCTTCATCGGCCTGCCGACCGACGCGCAGCGGCAGACGTTCGTCAACCAGCTCCAGCTCGCGCTGTTCTCCTGGATCAAGAAGAACCCGGCCGGGGACCGTCCGCTCGGTGGCCTGCTGGTGATGGACGAGGCCCAGGACTTCGCCCCGTCCGGCGCGGCGACGGCCTGCACCGAGAGCACGCTCAAGCTCTCGGCCCAGGCCCGCAAGTACGGGCTCGGCCTGATGTTCGCCACCCAGGCCCCTCGCGGGCTGCACAACCGAATCCCCGGCAACGCGGCCACGCAGTTCTTCGGGCGGCTGAACTCGGGTGTCCAGATCAACGCCGCCGCCGAGCTGGCCAGGCGCAAAGGTGGCGAGGTCGACGACATCGCCCGCCTGACCTCGGGGTTGTTCTACGCGGCGAGTGACGGGATGCGGTTCGACAAGGCGCGGATGCCGATGTGCCTGAGCCACCACCCGTCCAGCGCGCTCACAGAGGAGGAGGTGGTCCGGCGGGCGAGGGCGGGTCGGAATAGCGCGGCGATCTCGCAGGAGCCGTGGACGGCCGGTGGCAGCGACCTCGTCAGATCCCTTTGCGGAACCGTTCGGTGATCTCCCGGCCCAGGTTCCGGCTGGTGGGCGGTACCCCCTGACCGTCGCTGAACCGGTCGACCAGCTCCTCGCGGTGCACGTCCACGGCGGCCTCGACCAGGCCGGCGTAGACGTCCGCTGCGGTTCGGTACCGTTGCCGTCCCACGAGCCCGGCGACCACGCCGATGATCGCCGACGGCCACCACACCGCGCCGAGCGCCAGGTAGAGCAGCGCCCAGCCGCCGAGCCGGGCGGCGTCGTCCAGTTGCTGCCGGGCGTCCACCAGCGGGGTGCGGGAGCTCTCGGGCAGCAGCAGCCACAGCCGGGGCCAGAGGAACGTCAGGTCCAGGCCGTACTCCTGGTGGATCCGCACCGCCGGGGCATTTGCAGGAAGTGCGGCCGCTTGCACCACGAGAAGGCCGGCCGTGACAATGGCAGATGGGGCGGCGATGTGGATCCCACTCGGGTTGGCTGCGGTTCCGGGAATTCTTGCGTTTGTTGTTGCGATTCTCAACAACCAGGCGCAAAAGCGCAGCGCTCAGCAGTTGGAGGAGTTGCGGCACAGGCTGGCGGACGAAGGTCGGCAGCGGGCGCTTGTGCAGCGTTACCGGGAGCCGCTGGCCAGGGCTGCCTACGATCTTCAGTCGAGGCTTTGGAATATTCTCCGAGGCAGCTTCCTCGACCCGAGCGATCCGAAGGGCCGCCACTGGCTGTACGCACGTGACAGCACTGTCTGGCTGTTTGCGCAGTATTTCGGCTGGGTCGAGATCGTGCGACGGGAGATCCAATTTGTTCCCGCCGGAGAAGACGATCCGAATCCTAAGCTGGAAGCAGTGATCGGGAAGGTTGCTCATGTCTGCTCGACGGACAGCTTCGGAAGCGGCCTCTTCCAGGTTCTTCGCTCTGAGCAGCGCGCGCTCGGTGAACTCGTTATCGTCGAGGGGCACGACGCGGAAGGGCGCACCCGGACGTCCTGCATGGGGTTTGCCGCCTTTCGCGCGGCACTCGATGATCCGAGCAGTGAGATCAGCAGCTGGTTCTCCTACCTCCAGGAGGACGCCACCAGCGTCGCCCGCACCGGCATCATGTGTGGCCGCTTGCGGCATCTGCAACACGCGCTCATTGATCTTGTTGACATCCTTGATCCACGCGAGGTTAGATTTCCGACCGATCGTAAGAAGGTCCGGGATTGAAGGGGCGTGATCCGTCCGATTCTGGATCTCGCCCGGACTGTGACCGGCCGTCTCTGTATGCCAGCATCGGTCCGTGACCCGAACCGATCGGCTGGCGCATCGCCCTCGATCGGCGCCCGTCCAGTCGGGGACGGGGCCTGAGGTCGTTGCCGCATTCGATCCGGAATGGGTCATCGCTGCCGTCGGCCGAACCCGCACGGTTGTGCGGGTCGCAGTGTTGTGCGTGATGAGTACCTGAAACGCCGGTGTGCCGGCTCGTGGATGAGCCCATTTGCTCGTGTCCTCGTCGATGGAGACTCGCTTGTCTGGCAGCGATTGCTGCGCTCGCATGTGCCGCGGGCGTGACCGAGAGTGCCGGTACGGCGCGTCTGTGCTCGTTCTGGTCAGCTAGACCCGGAGGCAGCTGGCGGGAACCTCTGTTCGTTCCGAACGATCTTGGCATTCGCCGCAGCAACCAGGTCGATAGCGCACACGTCCGCGAATCGGACGAGGTAGATCATCACATCAGCGACCTCATCCGCGACGCGCTCGCGTAACCCGTTGTCCCAGGCCGCGGGATCAGCTTCGACGTCGGAGAGCCACTGCAGTTCCGACACCAGTTCGCCGACCTCGCCGGAGAGCGCCATGAGCAGGTTCTTCGGGGTGTGGTACCGCTGCCAGTCGCGCGAGTCGGCGAAGGTGCGAAGCCGCTCAGCCAGGTCATCGACGTCGGACACCCGAACACGCTACGTCAGCTGCACATACGCTCGAGAAACCGCTGGGTCTCCGGATCGGTGGAGTACACCGCCGTGGCCTTCATCCCGCGCGTGAGCAGCACCTTGTAGGTGTTGCGCACCAGCGCTGGGAACTCCTCCTGCGACGCCCGCTTGACTTGGCCGTCATGTGATCGATCGCGGCGAGCGACCCACTCGTCGCCACGGCGGACGAAGTCGTCGCCGAAGATCACGCCCGACCAGTCGTACTCGAAACCCTGTGCGGTGTAGATGCAGCCGACTTGGCCGAAGCCGCGTGGGTCGCTGGCCCAGAAGTGCGACGCTGGGACGTCCGGCACCGGCTTCTCAGGCTTGGCATTCCACGGTCGACGCCAGGTACCGATGGCGACGTCGTCGACGAGAGCCTTGCCGGTGGCCGTCCGGACGGGATCGCTCCACGGCCAGCAGTAACCCGCCGCGATGCGCGCAGTGTCGCCTCCGCCCGGATTCTGCATAGTGAGCCAGGACTCGAGGGCCTCCGGCGACGGCAGCGCTGCAACGCGGTACGTCTCGTCGGTATCCGCGATGAGCGTCGACCACTGAACCGGTGGCAGGGACGAGAGGCCGAGCAGCCGCAGCACCCACTGGTCATAGAGCTCGGAACCGCCGCAGCGGTACTGACCATGCAGCCGCACGACGCGCACCTGGCACCCGGCAGCTTCCGCAGCAGAGCGAATCTCCGCCTCGGTCCCCATCTCGCCCGGTCGTACGACCTGGTGCTCGTCGAGGAGGAAGACCGGCACGCGGGCGACATCGATCAGCTCCTCGACTTGGCGTTTCGCCGCTGCTCGCTTGTCGGCCCTCGTGAACCGGTTGACGCTGGTCTCGCGAATGCGGTGCGCCTCGTCGCAAATGAGGACATCGAGCGCGTTCTTTCGCTCTCCGATGAAGCTATTGAAATACTTGAACATCTCCTGGGCACGGGTGCTGCGCGACCCGACAACGATCTTGCGCAGGGTGTTCGTGAATGAGCTGGAGCCGGTAGCGTGCAGCACCCTGCGGCTCGATCGGGAGAGCTCGCCCAGGAGGCTCAGGGCAACCACGCTCTTTCCAGAGCCCGGACCGCCGAGGATGATCACCACGGTCTTGGTGTTCTCGTCCCCCGCGAGCTCGACGGCCTGCTCGACGATCTTGAATGCGACCTGCTGCTCGTCCAGGAGAACGAACTGCTGCCGGTGCTTGACCTCATCAGCGACATGGTCGAGTAGCTGCTTGGATGGCTCGGTGCGTGCGCGGAGCAGATCGTCCGCTGCCCGCCGGGCGTCCGATCGAGTATCCGCGTCCGTGCTGAGCAGTCGGACCAGCTCGTCGAGCAGCTCCTGGCGCTCGTCCCGCGTATAGAGCCGGCCGTACTCGTCCAGCTGGTACCGGCGCATTCGCCAGCCCTCGGCGCCGGCGTTGTGCAGGTAAGCGATCCCGTACACCCCGTTGGACCCGTTCGTCAGGGCGGGTGTGAAGTCCACGAGCTGCTGGCAGTAGCGGCGCACCTGCTCGGCTGGGTGGAGTACGGGCTGGCCGTAGTGCGGAACGTAGACGAGGTCGTCGCCAATCGACTCGGCGTTCGTCCATTGCTTCAGCTCGACAAGGACGTACGACGGCTTCTGCGTCTTCGGATGCACGCCGCAGAGCAGCGCGTCGACCCGCTTCGGTGAGTACGGCAGCTTGTGCTCCAGCAGCACCTCGACGTGCCCGAGCCCGGCTTCCTGCAGATCGGTCAGGAACGCTGGGAGGCTCATCTCCCACGACCGCACCTCGCTGCGGCCGGTGGCAGCATTGAAGCGGATCCGAGCCTGCTGCTCGAGCAGCGTGTGTAGCTCCTT
The DNA here is from genome assembly GCF_039543345.1 of Pseudonocardia adelaidensis. Taxonomy (NCBI): domain Bacteria; kingdom Bacillati; phylum Actinomycetota; class Actinomycetes; order Pseudonocardiales; family Pseudonocardiaceae; genus Pseudonocardia; species Pseudonocardia adelaidensis. The sequence goes on from NZ_BAABJO010000028.1 coordinate 58,115, forward strand.
CGCCTCCGCCTTGGCCAACAACGACTTGGCACTGTCACGGACCAGAGCCACCCGAGATCCCCCGCCTGCGCACACGTCAACGACGTGCGGGTGGGGGCAGCTACGAACTCACGCTCGGTGCCCGTCGGGCCGCGAGGGATGACTCTAGAGGTGCTCTCAGCGATCGCGCGGCCGGGCACAGTTCGATCGGTGAGCACCCTCATGCGGCCGATTCTTCGTCGGTGGCCGGGCGTGGCGTCGACGGGCGGATGAACGGTCAGGCCATGCGTGACGCACGTTTCTGTGGGTCGCGGAACCAGCAGGCGGCGGCGAGAGGTGTAGGTCGCTGCCCGTCGGCTCAAGGCAGCCCGGAGTCATCGGTGAACGGTCGAACGGCTCGCCACTCAGGCGTTAAGGAAGCGTGCCTGCGCCATCCTCCCGGCTTTGAAGCGCCGGCCGGTTGGACCTGACGGTCGAATGCTCGTCCTTGGTAGCGCTTCACCGGCCTGTTCACTGTGAAGGAGCGGCTGATCGCCCAGCGGCTCAAGCGTCCGGCCACGAGGTCAGCCGATGAGGCTCTTCGGTCCGCGGAAGGTGCAACCCGAGGTGCACGTCTCGCGTACGGTGACTGCGGAAAGCCCCGGCAGCGACGGGGTCAGGCGCGTCCAGATCCATTCGGCGAGAACCTCGCTGGTTGGGTTCTCGAGTCCTGGGACCTCGTTCAGGTAGTAGTGGTCGAGTTGGGCGTCCAGGTGCTTCCACGCGGCCTTGAGATCGCCGAAGTCCTGGACCCAGCCCAGCTCCGTGTCCAGGACCCCCTGGACGTACACGATGACGCGGTACGAGTGGCCGTGCAGTCGTGAACACTTGTGGCCCGCCGGAAGGTTGGGCAGCCGGTGGGCCGCTTCAAACGTGAACTCTTTGAAGATCTCGTGCACGTGATTCACGCAATCCCGAGGTACTTGTGGGTCTGGAGGCTCAGCATCCAGCGCGGGTGTTTGAGGCAGTAGTCGACCGCGGCGGCGGTGTTGCCCTGCACGTCGGGGCCGTCCACGGGTTGGAGGCGCATCGACGGGAAAGCTAGGTGTTCGAACTGTGCCGGATCGCCGCCTACCTGGGGATAGACGAGCTTGAGTTCGTCGCCTGCAGTGAGAACGAGGTCGGCACCGATCTTGGGGCTCACGCACAGCCAGTCGATCCCTGGAGGAGGGACGCGGGTCCCATTCGTCTCGACGGCGATGTAGAAGTCCTGCCTGTGTAGTTCGGCGACGAGTGTGGCGTCAACTTGCAGGAGCGGTTCACCGCCCGTGAGTACGACCATGCGGTGCTCCCGCCCGGCGCTGGGCCAGGTGGCAGCTATGGCTTCGGCCAGCTCGCCGGCCTCGGCGAACCGCCCGCCGCCAGGTCCGTCGGTGCCGACGAAGTCCGTGTCGCAGAAGGTGCAGATGGCGCGGTGCCGGTCCTCCTCGCGGCCAGTCCAGAGATTGCAGAGGCTAAACCGACAGAACACAGCCGGGCGGCCGGCGTGCGTGCCTTCGCCCTGCAGCGTGTAGAAGATCTCCTTGACTCGGTACATGGGTCACCGGGTGCGGTAGGGCAGGGGGTCGTTTGTGCCGGCTTCGCTGAAGCCCTTGAGGCGGAGCAGGCACGAGTCGCACTCGCCGCAGGCGACCGGCATCTCACCGCACGCAGTCGACTCCGCGGCGGGGTCGTAGCAGGACCACGTGATGGAGTAGTCAACGCCCAAATCGAGCCCGGCCTTGATGATGTCGGCCTTCGACATGCTGATTAGTGGCGTGTGGATCGTGGTGCGGGCGCCTTCCACACCGGCCCGGGTGGCCAGGTTGGCAAGGTTCTCGTAGGCGGCGATGTACTCGGGGCGGCAGTCGGGGTAGCCGGAGTAGTCGAGGGCGTTCACCCCGATGAAGATGTCGGACGCCTCAACGGTCTCGGCGTAGGCCAGCGCGAATGACAGGAAGATCGTGTTGCGGGCGGGTACGTAGGTGACTGGGATGCCGTCGTCCGACAGGTCGGCGGCCGACGAGTGCTTGGGTACGTCGATGTCGGCGGTGAGTGCCGACCCGCCGAAGGCGCGGAGGTCGATGTCGGCGACGACGTGGCGGACGACGTCGTAGGACGTAGCGACCCGCCGGGCGGCGTCGAGTTCGATGCTGTGACGCTGCCCGTAGCGGAACGACAGAGCGTAGGGCCTGAAGCCCTGCGCTTGGGCGATGGCCAGCACGGTGGTGGAGTCCAGGCCGCCGGACAACAGTACGATCGCTGGCTTGGTCATGCGGTCTCCCTGTGTCGGTGGGGTGAGCTAGCGTTCACCCTAGACCGAAACTACGATCTGACTGCGTCAGGGCGCGCTGCAGTTTCAGGCGGATGAGGGGGAGCAGTTTGACGAAACTGACAGTGGTCGTCACCTGCTCTGATCGGAAGTCGGAGGCTCCGCAGGTAGGACTGCGGGCCCGCGACCTGCCCAAAGCCGGTCTGGACGTGCGGTCGGCGATGTGGTGCTCCCGGCTTGGCGGTGCGGGCGGTGGCCGGCCACTCACCGGGCTCTACCGCGGCGAGAGTTGGAGCCTCGTGCCGGACGTCATGGCTTCCGCACAACAGGCAGGGTTCACGCCCCGCCTGCTGGTGGCGTCGGCCGGACTCGGCCTCCGGGACGCGAACTCACTCGCGCCGGCCTATGCTGCGACGTTCGCGTTGAGGCAGGAGGACAGCGTTGGCGAGACTGCGGCTGACCTGCGCGAATGGTGGCACACACTGCATGCGGCGCCAGGCGCGCTGGACCCAGACAAGGAGTTGCGCGGCCCGCTGCTCTTGGTGCTCTCGCACGCCTACGCCACGGCGATGTCGGCAAACATCGAGGCGCTCGGCCGCCGGAGTAGCGACGTGCTGCTGGTCGGTGGAGCCGGCGACATTGCGGGAATCACGCGCCTGCCGGCCGATCGCGGACTGCGGGCGGCCCTGGGTGGCACTGCCACCGGTCTGACAATGCGGATGGCGCAGCATTGGCTCGCCGGGCTCACGCGTCCGTCCCTGACGTGTTCGGCGCGGATGAGGGAGTGGCAGACCTGGGCGGACGACGTTCGGCATGACGAGTCCTGGGCTCGGCAGCCCCTCGACGACCGCGAGGTCCTGCAATTCATCCGTGAGGCGCGGGCGGGCGACCCCGGCATGTCGAGAACCCGGGCACTGCGGAAACTGCGTGACAGCGGCAAGGCCTGTGAACAGAGCAGGTTCGCCGTGCTATACCGAAGGGTCGTGACCGAGTCGTGACGGGTGAGCAACAGCGCAAGCCCCGTCAGAAGGTGCTGGAGCGCCGGGCGCTGCGGGTCATGCAGAACGAGAACGTGCCGCTCTACCTGTTCACACTGGCGGCCGAGGAGATCGAGCAGGTGGCCGACATCGCGCGGATATCGCGGGACGAGGCGGGCAAGCTCATCGGCTACCAACGGAAGGAGAAGAAGCAGCACGTCCGCCAGATCCAGGACTACCTCGACTCCGCCAATGTCCTCTTCCCCAATGGATTGATCATGGCCTTGCCCAGCGACGTGAGGTTCAAGTCCAGCCGAGGCCCCGCCACCTCCGACGCGCTCGGGACGACTGCCGGGATCCTGGAGATCCCGATCGCGGACGGTCTGGACCAGCCGCGGCCAGGCTGGATCGTGGATGGCCAGCAGCGCAGCCTCGCGCTCGCCCGTGCGGCCAACCGACGCTTCCCCGTCCCGGTGGCGGGTTTTGCCTCCTCCGACCTCGAGTTGCAGCGCGACCAGTTCATGCGTGTGAACAGCGTCCATCCACTGCCGACCAACCTTGTCACTGAGTTGCTCCCCGAGGTGGTCGCCGCACCGTCCCCGCGCCTGTCGGCTCGCAAGCTGCCGTCGGAGTTGGTCGACATGCTCAACCAGGATCCCGCGTCGCCCTTCCACAACTTGATCAAGCGGGCCTCGACCGAGCCAGAGGAGTCGCGCCAGCGCGTGGTGACCGACAACAGTCTGGTGGAAGGGCTCCGAGAGTCACTCAAGTCGTCGTCGGGGGCGCTGTACCTGTACCGCAACATCACCGCGGGGACGACCGACACAGAGGGCATCCGTCAGTTACTTATCACGTACTGGACGGGTGTCCGCAACACCTTTCCCGACGCATGGGGCCGCCCGCCGACGGAGTCACGGCTGATGCACGGCGTCGGCATCCGCGCGATGTCCCGGCTGCTCGACCACGTGATGGTGCGCGTGAACCTGCGTGGCAAGGACCCCGTGGCCGCGGTCGAACGCGAACTGGCCTACATCGCGCCCCTCTGCCGATGGACTGACGGCACCTGGGAGGAACTCGGGCAGCCCTGGAATGCGTTGCAGAATACAACGAAGGACATCAGCGAACTGGCGAACTACTTGATGCGGGCATACACGGATGCGCGGCGATGAGATTCTATTTCCCGGACAGTCAGGATCTCATATCGCCGACCTACGACTTCCTCCATGATGAGTACAGCCCGCTGCGCGTGCGACAGCGCGACGATCTCTACGCCCATGAGGTACTCGCTCGGGTCCCTTACGACGGCATACTCGTCTCCAAGGCGATCGTCGACGGTTCGGTCAACGGAGCCGGCAAGTACAGTCAAGCCCAACGGCAGCGCCTGTACCGGCGGGGCGTGCGCAACTTCTTTCGGCTGCCTGACAACATCGCCACCATCGGTGACTGCGGCGCGTTCAACTATGTTGGCGAATATGAACCACCATACACTGTTGACGAGGTCGTCGACTTCTACGAAGGTTGCGGATTCGATTCTGGCATTAGTGTCGATCACGTAATCCTCGGCTATGATGCCAGTGCAACGGACGATACTGTCGATCCGGCCTGGAAGGAACGCCAGGACATCACGTTGCGACTGGCCGAGGACTTTCGCGAGGCCGTTGACCGCCGCAAGTGCGCTTTCGAGCCGGTGGCCTCCGCGCAGGGGTGGTCGCCGCAGAGCTACGCTGACTCGGTTCGTGAGCTGCAGAAGCTCGGTTACCGGCGCATCGCGCTCGGTGGAATGGTCCCACTGAAGACCCCGGACATCCTCGCCTGCCTGGAGTGTATCGCCGACATCCGGGACCCGGACGTGGAGTTGCATCTCCTTGGTGTCACGCGCGTTGACTCGATGGAGCGGTTCGCGCAGTTCGGTGTGACCAGCTTCGACAGTACGAGCGCCTTCCGGCAGTCGTTCATGGACGACCGCGACAATTACCACACCGCATCCGGGACCTACGTTGCGGTCCGGGTGCCACAGGTTGACGGCAATGTCACGTTGAAGCGCGCCATCCTAGCTGGCCACGTTTCGCAGCGTGACGCGTTACGTACCGAGCGCGAATGCCTCAACAGACTTCGCCGCCTCGACGAGGGTAAGGCGACGATCGACGACGTTATCAATGTGCTCGCCGACTACGAGTCGATCATCGGCGTCAAGAACTCTCGCATCCACGCGTACCGCCGCACACTGGAAGACGCGCCCTGGCGGCGTTGCCAATGCGGGCTGTGCGCGCAGCACGGGGTGGAAATGATCATTTTTCGAGGGACGGAACGGAATAAGCGCCGAGGGTTTCACAACATGTCGGTCCTCGCCGCGAAGATGTACGCACTTCCCGCGTTCGCGGCGAACCGGGAGGCGACGATACAGGGGAGTGCCCGTGGCTGACCAGTACATCTTGCGCGTGCCGGCGATTCGCCTCGCACAGGGGCGACACAGCATCTACGTATTCGGGATCGATGGCAAGAAGCTGGCTGACTTCGCCACGGTCTCCCGGGCACGCCGTGACGACACCGACGACCTGCACGGCTACCAGCGTCCCGAGGTCGTGTCGCACATCCGCGCGATCCGGCGTTACCTCGAGTCTGACGGCGCGATGCTCCCCAACGCGATCGTGCTTGCCTTCACCGACCAGGTTCGCTTCGAGGCGGCCGCCCTGCTGTCCGAGAGCGAGCCTGTCAGCTATTCCCAGCCCGGCGAGCTGATCATCCCCGTTGACGAGACTCAGGACGACGCGGAGAAGCCCGCGTGGCTCGTGGACGGTCAGCAGCGGACCGCGGCGATCCGTGACGCCGACGTCGCCGAGTTCCCCGTCGCGGCCGTCGGGTTCATCGCCTCGGGTGAGGAGGAGCAGCGCTCCCAGTTCATCCTCGTCAACAACACGAAGCCGCTGCCAAAGGGTCTGATCCACGAGCTGCTGCCGGAGACCACGGGGGAGCTGCCGGCTCAGTACGCGCGACGCCGGCTGCCGGCCTCCGTGTTGACCAGGCTCAACACCCACCCGGAGAGCCCCTTCCGCGCGGCGATCTCGACGCCGACGACCCCGGGTGGCTACATCAAGGACAACAGTGTCCTGAAGATGATCGAGAACAGCCTCTACGAGGGAGCGCTGTATCAGTACCGGGATCCCCGCACCGGTGAGGGCGAGGAGGGTCAGATGCTGTGTCATCTCATACTCTTCTGGAACCGGGTCCGCGAGCGTTGGCCCGAGGCCTGGGAGTTGCCGCCCCGTAAGTCCCGCCTCACGCACGGCGTTGGAATTCAGTCCCTGGGCTACATCATGGACATGCTCACGGCAGAACGAGACGCATCCGAGGTCTCGGCTGAGGAGATCGACGGGAGCCTCGCCGTGTTGGATCCGGTTGTGGCCTGGACGGACGGGACCTGGTGCCTGTCGCCAGGGGACGAGCGGCGCTGGAATGGGCTGCAGAACACGCCGAACGACGTCCGCAAACTCACAAACCTCTTCGTGCAACAACTCCGCAGCAAGGCGGGCAACGACCAGATTTCCTTGCTTGTCGAATGATCAGCCACTGCGGAGGCGTTGCTCCAGGGCCTGCAGGAACGCAGTGATGCCGCGCCCGGAAGGCAGGATCTGCTCGGACCTGGGGAGCACACCGTCGATGCCTGCCGTCGCGGCGTGCGCCGCGTGCCAGGTGTCGACAATCAAGTGGTCGACCCGGCCTGCCATTGCCTTGAGGGCGGAGGTGGCCTTCGTGTCGGCGTTGCCTTCGACGGCGGCGGGCGCGCACAGGGGTGCGAGCCGCTTGCGAAGCAATTCGGCGGCCCGCGGCAGGAGCGAGTAGACACCCACCACGGCTCCGTCCAACTGTTTCCAGTGGGAATCGCCTTGCTCTGGCTCAGGCAGCGGTATGGCGGGGAGGCCCACCTCCGCGGCCAGCGCCTCCAGTTCCGAGCGTTGACGCAGATTCAGGCGCGGGCCGAAGCTCCGCGACTTCGTCACGATCTCAGTGACGGCCACGTTTCGGGCAGCTTCGTCGGGACTCGTGGCGTTCTGCAGGAGGTCGGCGACCTGGAGTCCCCAGTCGACAGCCACAGGAGCGGCAACGCGTCTCCACAACTCGGTCGTCCGCGAGAGGAGCTCCGCGTATCGCTTCATGGACGGGCCGGACGCGAGGACCTGGTCGAGGAGGTGGAGATACGCCTCGCGCACGGGCGCGGTGAGGTTCTGCTGCTCGGCCAAGATGAGCAGGACGGCGTCCACGAACTCCGCTCCGAACGCAGTGCCGGCGGCGGTCGCGGCGCTGTGGCAAAGCACATCTAGCCCAGCCACGATCTGGTCCTGATTGACGTTGCCCCATGCGTTCACGATGCCCTCGGCGGCGGTGTTCATCTGTGCGGGCAGTAACCCGGGGAGATCGCTCCAGTTTGCGTACTGGGTGCGAAGCACCTCGGCGCCGCTCTCCCACCGCTCGACCCGGCCGATCCGAGCGCACCACTCCACCCAACCGCCGCACCCCCTGTCAACGAGCGCCCCGAGTTCGTCGAGGTCCCGTTGCAGTCGCCGATGCGGCCGCAGTAGGTCGTCCCGGAGGAAGCGCTCGACGGCGGCGAGCACCGCAGCAGCATGCCCGTCGTCCTCGCGTTCCAGGACGGCTTGCACGGCGACGTCTGCCCCGGCGGGGTCGGGCGCGTCGAGGAACGTACGGACGACGTCGCCGTACCGGCCGTCCTCGAAGAGGCGGATGATGTCGTCCTGCGGGGGAGCCGATCGCGGCGTCGCCAGCGCTGCCAACTGCTGGAGCCGCCCGCGCTCAGTGTCGCTCGTGGCGGCGCCCAGCAGCCGCTGGAAACGAGCGTCGTCGCCCACCGCCAGCGCCGCGACGGCACCCATCGCGCGACCTGCGGCCGTGCCCGGTACGTCGAGCGTGTTCAGCACCGCGCCGTAGCGCGCGGCCAGCGCGGCCTCGGCGTAGATGTCCGCCGGGGAGCCGCCAACGGCCAGCGGGGCGACTTCGGTCCACCAGACCGCTTCGAGGACGGCCTCGTTGACAGCCCGGGGTCGGCGGGCCCGTAGGAGCTCGTCGAAGTAGGGCAGGTCGCGCAGCTCACGCCAGCGTTCCAGCCGCGCGAGCTTCTCGATCTCGAGGAAGCGTAGGTTCTCCGCGCTGAGGTGCCCGACCCGCCGGAGTTGGTCCCACGCCTGCTCGGCCAGCCTGCCGTCCTGATGCAGGAGTGCGAGCCGGAGGTCCCGGAGTTGGTCGACGTAAGACGGCCGCGTGGGCCGCTCCCTGCTGTCCTTGCTCCGCGCCGTGGCAACGGCGTCCTCGAGACGGGCCAGGAGGTCCTCGCGAGAGCAGGACTTCCGGTTTACGTATGACAGGCGCACCAGGCCGGCATCACGGAGTGCCTCGTCGATCTGCTCGGTCTCGGGTGTGAGCGGCGTCGCCTCGAGGAGAACCCTTGACGCGGGACCGAGGAAGGCCTTCAGCACCTCACCGCCCCGACGCTGGCCCTCGCGGTCCTCGGACAGGAGGTAGAAGCCCCCGGGCCTCCGGCTTACCGGCACCACGAGCCAGCCGCTGTTGCCGCTGACCCAGGCGGCGACCTGGTTGTCGACGAGCACCTCGACCCGGTCCCGCATCGTGCCGTACCGCTGCAAGTCGCCCATGGCGAACCGCACCGCTTCGCGCACAGTGGTCACAGCGTGCCCCCGTACCGTCCGTGTGCGTCCATGCGGGCTCCGGCGACGAACTCGCTGTCAGTCCTCAACTCGACCTGCTCGTCGCGGATCATGATCCCGTTGTAGGTGATGTTCATGCTGCCGGAGAGGGCGTAGTCGTCCCCGGTGAGCGCCTTGGTGTGTAGTTGGCGGGTGGGATCAATGTGGATCGTGACGGCGTCGGCCACTCGGAGGTCCTGCTCGAGTTGATGCAGCCGCCGTAGGAACGCGTCGTTGTGGTTGTCGGACGTCGTGGCGATGACGATCTGCGTGCTCTGATCGGCTAGTGCGACGAGGACCTCAGCCAGGCGAGTGGGCCGACGCCCGAAGCGAGTGAGGGCCGGAAAGGTGCCCGCCGAGTTGTCGACGATCTCCACATCGGAGATCCACGGGGACACCAGCCAGAGGCATCTGCCGGGGCGGGCGAGCTCTGCTGAGAAGAGCGCGCCGAGCAGGTCCAGGATCTCGGAGGCGCTCTGCGCCTTCGACTTACGGATCACGCGGCTCACGGCGCCTCCCGCAGGGCCAACCGGGCCTCCACGTATTGCGGCGATTCCTGGATGCCGACGACGATCGGATGGCAGAGCAGCGGCCCGACCTCAACCGGGTTGACCTGCAGGTCCAACAGCAGCGTGCGCAGCGCCGCGCGGTCGGCCTGCCCCGCCCGGACGAGTATCTCGCCGTGTTCGTATAGCGCGGTGTGCAAGGTGTCACGGAACGCGTCGTTCCACTCGGTCATCTCGACGATCTCCGGGCCGAGAGTCACGTGGGCGCGCACGGTGCGGAGCGAGGCGGGCAACGGTGGTGCATACGGGTTGAACGAGTCCGCACCTACGGCCTCGCCCCATGGCCAGAGAACGTTCGAAATGGCCCGCGCCCGCCGCTCTGGCGTCGTATTCGCGCTGAGATGCAGGACTGGGTCGAGGGTGGTGTCATAGGCGAGTAGGCCGCCGATCGTCCGGGCGTCCACACCGAGGCCGGTGCGCTGGGTGACCTCGTCCCGTAGGTCCAGCCAGGAGCGAACGGCGCGCTGCAGGCTCTGATGCGCGCCGGGCCCGGCGAGCCGAGTGCTCAGCGCGGTCCGCGCTGGACCACTCAGAAGGAGCCCGTTCGCCCGGGCGATGTCGTCCACTTGACCTACTGCCCGCCCCGCGGCCTCGTGGCCTTCCTCCCACGCGCGGCGCAGTCCGTCGAGCGCCGCCCTCATCGCCGGAGCGTCGTTCCGGAGCAGGTGGGTGAGCTCCTCGTCCATTGTCTCAACGGGTGAGGGCCGCAGGGCCTCCTCGAGGACGCGCGTGAACGCTGCGGGGTCGTACGCCAGGGCGCGGTGGAAGGCGTCGATCTGGCCGGTGCCGCCAGGGGAGGGCTCCGACAGGAAGAAGCGCGTGTTGTCGCGCTGGTCGAGGTCGAGCAGTACGTCGTCGGGGTCGACTCCCGGACAGAGTGCTGACACCGCCGCGAGCACGGCCTGCGCTACCGAAAGCGTGTAGCGGCGGCGCCACCAGGACGTCCACGTCGCGGAGCGTTTCGTGGCCGTGATCTCCTCCAGAGCCGACCGCACGGCCCCGAGGACGGCCGGGGCGGCGAGCCACAGCCGCCACGCCTGCTTCTGGCCGAGGCCCAGTACGGTCGCGGCGGCGCCCAGCTCAGCGGCGAGCCTGTCATCGGTGGCGACGTCGAACCCCTCGGTGACGGCGGCCAGCAGCACGATGTCGCCGAGCGTGCGCCGGTCGAACGCCGACATGTCGTCCGGGAGCTCGGCCTCGACCTCCAGTCGGTGCCGCAGCCGCACGGTGCGTTCCTGCGGGTCCGGATCCTGCACCTGGTCGGGCATCCGGACGAAGCACTCCAGCGCGTCACAGTGGGTATCGACTCCGACCGCTCCCGGTATCCAGGTGCCGTTCTCGTCGTGACCGAACTCGAGTTGTACGGGCTCCGCCTGCTGGCGCCAGATCACTCCGCGAGCGGTGCGCGCGTAGCGCACGAGTTGGACGCCACCACCCTGCACGTGCAGGTTCGAAGTAATTGCGGCCAGTAACCTGTTCGCCCCGCTGCTGAGCCGTACCGGGGCACCCACCCCCAGCGCCGAGATGTGCACCTCCCAGTCCGGGCGGACCTTTGACGCATCCCGCAGATCCGGCGGCACAGATTCCAGCGCCGCCCGGGTGGGTGCGTGGATGTGGACGGGCTCGCCGTCGATGTCGATTACTACTGGTTGCACTGCTTCGAACGTCGTCGCCACGTCGACCCGGCGCACCTGCTCGCCGGCCAGAGGCGGGGGGAGCTGGATCCAATGGCGCTTGGTGGACGCCCACACGCCGAAGTGCCGCGTCACGTTGCCGGGGCAGAACTCGTTCAGCGTGCGCAGGGCCGGGAGGTGCTCGATTGTCTCCTGGCCAGGCAGCCCCGGAACTTGCAACTCGACGTCGGGCACGAGGAGGTCGTCGAACAGGTTGCCTGGCACGAACTCCCGCAATGGGGTCCGCGTCCGCAGGCCGGAGTCCGACTCCGCGGGCTGCTCGCCATCCCACTGACCCTGCAGCCTCCGGCGGGCCGTCGGCACGACGGCCAGCAGCAACGGGCGCGGGGCCTCCCACAGTAGGGTGTCGACCACCGAGGTCGCGATGTCGTCAGTGCCCAGGCCCAGAGCGCGCCGGAGGTACTCGCGGAGGCGATCTCGCTCCGGACCTGGTCGCAGGAGCCGCCCGAGCAGCTCCGCGACACCGTGTTGGCGCTGTTCCGTCTTCACACGCCAGTGGTCATTCGTCGGCTCCAGGGCCGAAGCGGGTCCCGCCATATCCGACCACGTGGAGTTCCATTTTGTGTACCTCTGCTCGGCGGCGAGCCAGTCCAGCAGCGCGTATACCGCCTGGATTCGCATCACGTAGACGTTCTCGAGCGGCAGGTTCCGCGGGGGGAGGTCCGGGTCGAACAGTGCGTCGTAGGAATCCCAGGCCGCGCGGTCGCGGCCCCAGTCGCTGAGCACCACGGCGGTCCACGGTCGCATGGCGAGGTTTCGCCCGGCCCGGCCCTTGCGCTGCAGGAACTGCGCCGCGTCGTGTGGTGCCTTGTGCTGCAACACCGCACCAACGCGGTCGTCATCGAAACCGACCTCCAGCGTTGCGGTGGCGATCACGACTTGCGCGTTGCCGTCCACGCCCCGGTCCTGCGAGCTCGTGCGGCCGACCTGCAGTTGCCGGTCCGCGTCGACGCCGTGCCCCAGGTGCTCCGGCAGCCACCAGTGCTGGCCGTCGAGGTCTCGAACGTCGTGGGGCTCCTGACGGTCCGGCGTCAGCCGGGGCTGATTCCTGCCCCGGGAGTGCGCCAGCGTGAGGGGACGCGCGGACGTCTTCGGCTTCCCTGGCCAAGACCACCCTTCCGCGTCGAGGACGTCCCAAAAGAGGCGGTTGGTGCTGTCGAGCTTGTCAGTAAAGGCGAAGAGTCGGTTGCCGAACACGCCGTCCGACGATGGCGGCGGATCGATTGGATCCCCATCGAGAACGTCGAGGCAGCGCGCTAGTGCCATGCACGCCTGGATACTCGTCGATAGCGTGCCGGTCTCGGCGTACGGGTCGTTGCGGAGCGCGATGAGGTACTCCGCCCCGGTCTCCTCCAGTTCCTCGAGGTGCGGGCTGACCTCCACGACCGACCCCGGCCGGAGCCCGACGAGTCGGGCGAAGAACTCGTCGGCGTTGCGCAGTGTTGCGGAGAGCCCGACCCAGACCGGCTTGCGCCCCAGCGCGTGCCGCAGCCGCCGCAGCAGGATCGCGTTCTGCGCGCCTGTGGTGCCCTCGTAGGTGTGCACCTCATCGAGTAGGACCGCCCGGAGGGTAGCTGGCTGCACGCCGAACGCAGCGAGGTTCCCGGGCGCCGCGAGTTGCCGGTTGACCGACTCGGTGGTGGTCAGCATGACGTCGGCAGGGTTTGCGACTGCGCTCTCGCGCGTCAGCCGCAGCACGCCGTCATTCAGCCGGAACCCGCAGGAAAGGCAGGTGAGCCGCTCCCGGCTCGCTTCCAGATCGACACGGCGCCACACAAGGTCGGCGTCGCACTCTAGGCAGCGCAGGTACGGGCAGACGAAGCCCTCCCTACGCGACGGCCACTCCGATCTCCCGTCACGAACCATGCGCGCTGTCGAAGGCGTCGGGCCGAACCAGGTGGCGACGCCAAGTCCCCGTCCCTGACCCGCGCTGCGGAGGTGCCGCACATTCTCGAGCAGCGCCCGCAACTGGTCTTTTAGGAGTTCGTTACGCGGGTACAGCGCCAGTGCGAGCGTGCCTCGGTTGCCGCCGCCGGACGACCGATCGGCGAGCCAGGCCAGCAACGGCAGGTAGAACGCGAGCGTCTTCCCGCTACCGGTGCCTGCGGTGATCACGACGCCCTTGCTGTCTCCGGCGCGGAGGGCTTGCAGGATCTCCCGGGCACTGCGCTGCTGGAAACCGGAGACGGCCTCCGGCAGTAACGTCTCCGCCACAGCCGCTCCTGCTCGGCCGAGGTGCGGGCGCAAGTCCTGCCGCACATCCACTGCGGGTACGTTGCGGCGTGGCCGGCGTCGCGGCCGATGCAGCAACCGGTAGTCGAGCACCAGTGGCCGCCCCTCCGTGACGCGTTGCCCGCGGAACGCCTGGCGCAGTGTCGCGAGCAGGCGCACGGTCTCCGCGAAGCGGCTCCGGTAACCGCCGCCCGGTTCCTGCACCACTAGCCCGGCGTCAAGGAGTTGCCGTAGCAGACGGGGACCCGAGCCGTGCTTCTCCAGCTCGGTGAGGATCTCGGCCTCCGTCCACCTCGCCCCGACCGCGCCCCACGCCAGCAGCGCCGTCTCGCGGAGTTCGATCGCGGTAAGCGCATTGACGAGACCGTCATCCACCGATGGCTCCAGTCGGTCGTCCCGCCACGATCTTGAACGCGTCCACGGCGCCGTTGTCCTGCAACCAGCTCACGACCTCGGCGTCGAGCATCTCGAGGGAGGCCCCGCCGCCCGTGGCGGCGGAGACGAAGTCCCGCACCGCGGCGGGAAGACGTGCCTGGAGATCGTCGAGGAGCGCAACGACCTTCCCGAGCGTCTCCACGGCATTGCGGTCCGGAAGTTCGGAGCGCAGCCGGGCAAGGTCGCCGATGGCGTTGTCCAGGCTGGTCGCGGTCTGCTCCAGCGTGGGTACCTGCCGGAGCGCCGCCGACAATTCGAGGAGTTCGCGCACATTGCCGACCTCGTCGACGATGTGGTTCTTCCACCCGTCGCCGGCCGCCTGTTCGGCCTGCTGCGTGAAGGTAGGGAGATTGCGGTCCACCGCGGCGAGCGCCCGCTGCCCCAGGTTCTTCTGAGCGGCCCGCAGGTTGTCCCAGAGGTCGGGTGGGGCATTGATACCTGTCCACCAGGAGCCGCGTCCGAGCGAGCACGCTCGTTCCAGTTCGGCCAGCCTTGGAAGCAGTTTGGTGAGGTTCTCGAGCGCTGAGGTGAGGGTCTCGGCGTCCCGCCGGGCTTTCTCTACATCGCTCGCGCGCTCGACGGCGTCGAACGTCTCGGCGATCCAGTTCGGGCCATCAAGCACGACTGGCCTCCGTGACGCTGAGCGCCTCGAGATGTGCTTCCACGCGGTCTAACTTCTCCCGCACCTCGCGTTGCAACTGCTCCACGTCACCCACCCCGCCGCTGCGCCGGAGGCACTCGGCGGCCGTCGCCTTCATCGTCTGTTGGAGAGCGGCGAGGGCACGGCCACCGTCGGCGGCGTGACCCGCCCAGTGCTGCATCGCGAGTGCCTCGTCGGCGAGTGGTCGGTCGCTGCTCCCGGCGGGTCGCTTCCAGTCGTATGGGAGGTCGGGGGGCAGATTCGTCAGCACGTCGAGTATCACCGTGAATGGGTCCCAGCGAGGTGGCCGGAGCAACCCGTTCTCCAGGGCACGTTTGCCGACCTCGCGTGCCGTTTGGGCGACGTCCACCGGTGACCTTCCTTCGAGCCCGGTCCGGAGGTTCTCGAGGGCTTCCTCCACCGCCCCGAGGCACTGCGGCGCAGCGTCCTCGATGGCCTTTCGCAGGTCGCGAGCAGCGACCTCCACGACGGGGACCACATCGTGAAGATCATCAGTCACCTTCTGCAGGAAGGCTGTGGGCGACTGCGTCGCCTCGTCGAGAACCGTGGCCAGGCCGGCCAGGTCGACAAGTTGCGGCTGGACGGCGTCACCTTGCCGGACCGCGGCGAACTGCCCGATCAATTCGGCAGTCTTCACGTTGTGCAGGACGTTCCGAGCTGCGGTAAGCGCGGTGCCCCAGCCGGAGATCGTCGAAGCCGCTGGTGCCGGCACGCCGCTCAGGACGCCGTCGAGGGTCCCGACCTGGGCCGGCGATGCCCCGGTGGCGAGCAGTGCGATCGCCCGGATTCCCACGGCCGCACGGGCCACACCACGACCGCGGACTCGATCTAGGAAGGCGCGTCGAACCTCGTCCGCACGCTTATCCAGCCAGGTCTCGAGTTTCAACATCAGCTCCGCGGGCGTGTAGCCGCTCGGCCACTCCCAGAGCCCTCGCTCCGGCAACCAATGACCGTGCTCGCTGAACCACCGGGCGGCCACCATGACGTCGACATCCTCTTCGGTGCGTTGCAGCGGGATACGGACCCCACCAGTGCCAATCCTCCGGCCGTAGGCACCGTCACCGAAGTCGATCGACATCACGTTGAAGAGGCCGGACAAGATCTCGTGGCCGTAGCCGCTCAGGTGAAAGAGGTCCTGATCAAGATCGAGCCGGGAGCGGACGAGGTGATGCAGGGTGTTCCGATAGAACGTTGCATGATCGTCCGGAAGCTTCGCCGTCCCGTTGAACCACTGGAACAGCCTGGGAAGCGGGCTTTCCTGCTTCTCTCCGGTCGTGACGGGCGGGGTGGGGTCCGGCGGGGCCAACGTATCGGGTGCATCGGGCGCCCTCGCCGTGATGTCGGAGAGCGCAAACGCATCGAGAACAGCCGGAGTCAAGGGGGACTCGTCGCCCCAGAGCACGAGTGCGCGGTAGAGCCTGTCCGCCTCCTTGCCCGAGGCTCCGCTCAGGAGAACATGCTTCGCCTGGTGAACGTCGTTGTCGAACTGCTCGAACGTCCGCTCGTGCGGATAGGTACCGCGCTCGATGTGCCCGTCCGCCTCCATGAGCGCGTCGGAGACGCAGACCTCCAGTACCTTACGCGGCGTTGCCTGCTTCTTCAGCGCTCGACGGAGGGCGGTCGCGTTATAGGGGTACAGGCCTACATCGCCGAGACCGTCGACCTCGACGAAGCCGAAGCCGGCATGGCACTCGTCGCGCACGCGGCACGGTTGGCCGTCCTCCCGGGTGTCGCAGGCGTTCCGTACCCAGTGGCGGGTCCCGTCCTTCTTGGCGCGCTCCCACGCCGACTCGACATCCTCGCGGCCGAT
Organism: Pseudonocardia adelaidensis; assembly: GCF_039543345.1. Taxonomy (NCBI): domain Bacteria; kingdom Bacillati; phylum Actinomycetota; class Actinomycetes; order Pseudonocardiales; family Pseudonocardiaceae; genus Pseudonocardia; species Pseudonocardia adelaidensis. Next base: position 74,476 of record NZ_BAABJO010000028.1, read on the forward strand.
GCGCACAAGATTCAGATAGCGCCCGACGAAGGCGTCGCGATCCGCGAGTGCGGACTCACCGACCTGGAACCGGTGCGTGATCCGCGTTTGCACGGTTTTTGGAAGCTTGTTGAACGGGCCGTCGGTGACGGCGAAGACGACCCGGAGCGGCGCCATGGTGTCGCCGGGCTGGATGGTGAACTGGTCGTACAGTTCACCGTCGACGAGGCCGAACTGCGCGAGGTCCTCGAAAAGGAGGACAAGTTCCTTGCCGTCCTCGCGGAGGTTCTCGCGGGCACTCCGGAACAGGAGGTCCAGTGACTCCCGGTCCTGAGTCCGCAGCCCAAGCGTCTTGGGAACGGCGTGCCGGAGTGCCTCGTTGAGGAGTTCCACGGCGGGAGCCGGGTCGGCGACGATGATCGACCAGAGTTCGCTGAGTTCCGACGCACGGGGGATCGCCCGGCGGATGCCCGTCTCGCGCAACGGAAGGTGCTCCGGACGGAAGCCGTCCAGTTGGGAGTCGCGTCGCGACGTCGCCTCGTAGAACGACTGCACGATGCCGTCGATACACCCATCCGGCCGGAGAAGCGCCTTGTTGATCTGCGGAATGGCGATCAGATCGGCGAGCCCGTCCCGGCGTTTCCCCTGCTCGTCCTCCTCTCCGAGGAGCGTGTTGCGGACCTCGCGTGCTTCGCGCTCGTCCGCGCTCTCGCCGTCGACCGGTAGCCGCTGATCGATCGTCCAGGTCAGGGCATGGCGGACCTCCTCCAGGAGGCGGTCCGCAACCTCCGCCGGGCTAGAACTTCCGACGGCGCGGTCGATGCGATCGAGGATCTTCTGCCCGCCCTCGCCGGGCAGAGCGACGACGATGCGGCGGAGGAGTTCGCGGATTGTCTGCACGGCACGTGGCACGTACAGAATGTGATAGCGCTCGTCGGCCGGATCGAGATTGGCGTGTACCCAACGGACAACATGGCTCTTACCTGCACCGGACGCACCGGTGACGGCAATCAGCGTGTTCCGGTCGGTGTCCCCGACGCCATGCAGGACGGCGTCCAGGACCTGACGTTCGCCGGAACCGGCGTCAGGGAGTTCCTTGCCCGTCGGATGGGAGAGTGCCATCGGAGTGTGCGCGGCGAGGAACACGGAGTCAGCGTCGCTCGGAAGGGCGCCGATGTCCGTGTAGACGGTCTGCCGCACGGATCCCGCCGTCCAGCAACGGAAGCCCTTCATGGCCGCGGTCATGCCACCGCCTCCACCCGGACCTCGGTGACCGTGCGGGGCGACTCCGTTCCGAGTTGCAAGACTATTCCGTCCCGGGCGTCGTCGGATGTGATCAGTTCCAGGTGCCTGGTGCGCTCCAGTTTCTGGAGCGCGAACGCCACGGTCGCCGGGACTGCGGCGGCGTCGGCATTCACCGATTTCGCCAGCGCGGGGTCGCCGAGCACGGGAAGAACGAAACGCAGCCGACCCAGCCACTGGGCTGCCGACGCACGTACGGGGAGAAGGGGGAGAACGCTCCGGATCGCAGGGGTTGGGTCGACGATCATCCGCGCTTTCCGGGCGGCCGGGACAGCCTGCGCGTCTGTGGCGACTCCCAACGATCGGGCCCATCGCCGGAAGGCCCGCCACTGCTCCGGGTTGTCGACGGCTTTGTCCAAGTGTGCGTTGTCGAACGCGGCCTCGGGGCCGTCGCTCCACATGGCGGCGAGAGGCGTGAGCGGATTCTGGGTGAGTAGCAGCCAGGTGAGCGCGCGTGCCAGATCGGCGGGTTGCTGGCCCTCGTCGGCAGCGGCTCGCGCGCGGCCTCCCAGAAGGCGCAGGACGAGGCTGCGGAACGGGCCGGATCCGCCGGAGGTACACGCCGCAACGTTGTCACGGTGGTCTCCGTGCAGAGTCCATACGCGGTGTGGTCCACGCGCCCCTTCCGCCGCCAGCAGGCCAATATCTGCGCCTACCTCGAGGGATGCCAGCAAAGCACCGTGGGCCCCGGTCGACTCCTCCGGTTCTGTTGCTTCGTTGAACATCGCGCGGGGCTGCAGCGCACGTCGGAGACCGGCCTCCGGAAATCCCTCGCGTTGATCCGCGAGGTAACGAGTGACCACGAAGAGCGCTGGGACGCTGGCAAGAAGGTGTTGTTTAAGATAATCCACTATCGGTCTCCGAGAATCTGCAATGCGGTGAGGGCATCGAGGGCCCGTAGATCGCGCTCGAGATCGTGACGGCCCAGCCTGGCGCGGCGTGCGAGGAGCAGTACATCGACAGCCGGCGGGGTGTCGTTCCTGTTTTGCCTTCGTTGCCCGGTGCTCAGCCACCTGCTCGGCACCGGCACGCCTTCCGGATACACCACGAAAGCGCTGTGGGGCGTCACCATGCTGGGAGACACAGGATCCAGATCTACGAAGAGCCAATGCGCATTTTCGAGGAGTTCGTTATTATCGCCGACCGGACCCGCCACGTGGCGGATGCCTCGGCTTATCAGGGCCTTCGCGAGTCGGTGGGACACCTCGGCTGGCTCGTCGGCGACGAGGATCACGAGGCCGTCCTGCCGGCCGCTCGCCTCGATGAGCCTGCCGAGTTCAGGTGCCTGGTCGGCGGGTAGCGCCCACGCTTGCACGGGGTGCGGCGGCGGGTCGTTTGTCGCCGGGATTCCTTTCTGACGGCAGGACGGGCACCGCCCGCACTGGCCTTCGGGCTCGGCGTACCGGGCGGCGCGGCCGAAAAGGTTGTGGATCGTGTCGTCGGGGCGGTATGCCTGAGCGATGGCCTCGCAGACCGGGATTTTGCCACTCGCCACGCCGGAGATCGCGTCGAGCGCCCGCTGGGAACGCTGCGTTTCCGCGCGCTGCCAGGGCGTCCACTTCTCCTGCCAGAACGAGTCGTCGGTGGACACGTTGTTGCGGAGCAGTTCGACGCCGACCCACTCGTGCTGGCCCGAGTTCGCCGTGGCGGGAGTGAGTTCCTCGACGTCCTCGACGTCGACGGGGAGCCTTCCGACCGCCTCCAGTTCCACGAGACCCTGGATGAGTTGGGCGTTCCACTTGCGGTTGTAGCTTCCCTCCCGCACCCCGCCGTGGCTGCGCTGGATATCAATGAAGTGGCGACCTTCAAGTGTCCCGCGGTGGGCCCAGAGGTCACGCCAGCGTTTCCACGCCGTGTCGGCCGTCAGCACCGTGACGCCAAGGCTTGCCGCCTCCTTACGGTCACCGGGTGCCGTGAGCAGGAACGCCGCTGCGACATGCCCGTCGCGGCCGCCGCGGCCCAGCTCCTGATACCAGCGGTCCACCGTCTCCGGAAGGCAGGCGTGCACGACGCTACGTATGTGCGGGTAGTCGATGCCCAGCCCAAACGCGGACGTTGCGACGACGAGATCGAACCGGGCTGCCTGCTCGGGCGTGTTGCGCAGACCCTCCAGCACCGCCTTGCGGTCGGCGTCTGCCGTCTCTCCGGTAACGACCGCGAGGCGGTCGTAGCCGTGATCTCGCAGCCGTTCCGCCCAGCCGTCCGCTGTTTTCGGCGAGGTGACGTAGAGGATCGCCGGCCGGGGCAGGTGCGCCAGCGCCTCCAGCACCCAGCCCTTACGCTGGGCGTCGTCCTCGGCGGCGGCCACCCAGAAGTCCGGCTCGGCGCGGAGTGCGTTCGCCGCGATCAGCGCGCACGGCCCTGGGTCGGCGAAGAGATCGTGCAGATCCTGCAACTCGCCAGATCCCAGCGTGGCACTCAGCAGCAGTGTCGTCAGGGGCGGGCAACCGGCCTTTTCGGCTGCGTGCAGCAGATCGTTGCGGAAATCGGCGAGCGTGCGGAACTCAGGTCGGAACTCCCGCCCCCACTGCGTGACGAGATGCGCTTCGTCGACGACGAGCGCGCCCAGCCGCCCGGTCGACGCGGCCTCGCGGAGAAGGTCCCGCAGCGCCCGGCTCACCGACTCCGGGGATGTGACGAGCAGGTGCTGTTTGCCGTGGCGCACCCGCTCCTCGATGAGCTCGCGGGTCTCCTTCGGCGTGCTCGCGGACCACGCGAAATGCAACTGGCCCTTCTTCACACGGGGGTTGCGTCTTGCGAAGTGATCGCGGAACCGGCGCTCGAAGTCGTAGGCGAGCGCGATAGTCGGCACCACTACGACGGTGAGCCCGTCGACCCGCTCCTGCAGGCAGAGCGCCACCTCCGTCTTCCCCGAGCCGGTGGGCAGCATTCCGATGACCGTGCTCCCGTCCGGGACGGAGACCACGGCCCGGCAGGCCGCGCGCTGGCCCGGCGTGCGGTACCGGGGGAAAGTGGTGCACTTCTCGAAGAACGGGTCGGCTTTCAGTTCGTCCGGGAAGAACCGCTGCCCGGCGCTTCCGCCCGCGACCGCGGCCTGATCCGGCACTCCCGATGTGTCCTGCAGCCACCCCGGCTCCCACACTGGTGCGGACCACATGTCGGGCTGGGTCTCGCGCAGCCCTGCCATAGGCGCCGCCCGGAGGCGGCCCGAGATCCCCGGCGCCGTCCGCAGCCATGCTGTGTTGCCGTCCTCGAGCGACCGGCGCCGTAGCAGTTGCCGCAGGAGCACGGCGAGGTCGAGGTCACTGCCCGCACCGGCGCCGACCACGTTGGCGAGGCGCGCGAATAGGTCGTCCTCGAACACCGGCCGGCCGTCAGGGTGTTCGAGGAAACGGAGGAGGCGCGCCTCCTCGTCCACCGCTCTCATATCGACGGCCACAGCACCACCACTCCACAAGCGATCACTGAGACGGCCGGGTGCTCGACGCCCTTCACGAGCGCCAATCCGACGGTCTCCTCCTGCACGGCCTCCTGACGGGCGCTGCGGCGTTCCGCCGCCGACGGCAGGCGCTCCGCCCGGGCCCGCAGGACCGCGAGGCGAGCGGCCACCGCGGTGCGGGCCCGCCGGGCCGACGCCACGGGATCCTCAGCGATCACCGGCATCGTCCGCAGTTCGTCGTGTGCCGCATCGGCGCTGAGCCGGCACAGGGAGGCCCAGTCCGGGAGCGCTTCGAGAACCTCGTCCCAGGCCCGGCCGACCAGCACACGGTCGCGGTCCTCATTGAACGGGACGCCGAGCACGTCCGTGACGAGACGAGGTGGCGCCGGGCCGAACGCGTTGGTCCAGGTACGGACGAGTGTCGGCGGGAGAAGTGCGTCGCCGCGCCGCCGTACCCGGCGGGTGAGAGTCTCACTCTCGGAAGGGAGGTGCGACGCGTCGAACTCGACGAGGAAGTCGCAGGCCATCCAGAGTACGGGCTCACGCACGGCGGGGCATGGACGGATGAGCGCCCGCGCCCGCCCGCGTTCGTCCGTGCGGAGGTACTGGTCGATCCACTCCACGAGCGGGTCTCCGATTCGCAACGGTGCGACACCGCCGTGCTCGGTGGCGACTTCCCGTTCGAAGGTACGCCGGCCGCGGAGCAGTGGCCAGACCGCACGTGCCTTGTCATCAGGGAGACCCTGGATTGGCGCGTTATGTTTCACCTGGAACTGGAGGATGCCGCTCCTGTCCACTGCGGGGCGCAAACCGATTCCGCTCTTGAGCGAGGTGAGTTCTAAGAACGCGTCCCGCAGTTCGTCAGTGTTCTCCTCCGCGGCTCGCAGATCCGCGACCCCCGCCGGGTCGAAGTCCGCGGCAATCGCGACCGACTCGAGTTCCTCGAGGAGATCGACGTCGTTGCGTTCCTGGGCCAGGTCGTAGCGAAGTTCGTCGACGTCCGCGGCGAATGCGTCGCTCCCTTCCTTGAGTAGACGCTCAACGAGATCGTCGAGGATCTCGGCGAGCCTGCGTTGCAGGGTCGCCACGGATTCGTCGAAGATTCCGATTCCGGCGTGGAGGAGTCGAACGTGTGCGGAAACCCAATCGCTTGTCGGTTCGGTGAAGACGGCTATCTCGGCAGGCCGCACACGGCGCGCGAACCGGTCCAGACGCCCGATCCGTTGCTCCAGTCGGTTCGGGTCAATCGGCAGGTCGAGGTTTACCAGTGTATGGGCGCCCTGCAAATTTCGTCCTTCCTCCAGGGTGCTGTCGCCCACGAGCACGCGGCCGCGGGGCTCGTGGAGAAAGTCTGATACGGCATTTTCCCGTGCGTGCGGTTCAGTATTCTCGAGGTGGGCGCCGACGAGTTTCGGCCACCGGTTCGTGGCCGCCTCGTAGAACTCTCGCGCAATCGCATGGGACGTCCCGACGATCACCACCTTCTGTTCCTTGTCGAGGTGGCCCTGCACGATGTCCAAGGCTGCCGCCATCCGTGTCCCGGTCTCCGCCAGTTCCAGGCGGGCCACCGTGGACTCCACCAGGGCGCGGTCACGTTCCGGCACGGCCATCGGCCGTCCCGGCCGCGCCGCCAACCGGCGCTTCAGGTGGTGCAGCAACGCCCGCGGCCCACCGAGGCCGTTCAGTACGGCCAGTGAATACTGGGTGCGCGCCGCGTCCGGCGGTTCCTCGGCGAGCAGTTCCCGGTATCGGTCGAGAAAGTCGTCTACCACGTTCCGGGCGGGATCGTCCAGCGGGATGAAGATGGCGCGCCGGCCGGCAACCGGATAGTCCTGAGTCGAATCGCTGTTTCGCCGGTGACGTATGACCCGGCGGCTGATGCGGTACGTCTCCCGTACGTAATTCGCCAGTTCCTCCCACACGCGAGCGGAGGAGTCCTCGGCCGCCTCGCATTGCTGGACCATCCGGGCGACCGCTGGATCGCCGCCGTGGGTGGCGAGGAGTTCCTTCAGCACGGACTTGCGCTGTCGGGAGGTCGCGCGTCGTGCGGTGAGCACCTGAAGGTCGGTGGCTTCCTTCTCTCGTTGCTGGAGTCGCCGGCGGAAAGACTCGATGTCGTCGCGAGGAAACGCCTCTGGGTCCACGAGGTTCAGGAGATCGCGGAAGACCGCGGGATCCGCCCGCATGGGCGTGGCCGAGAGCAGCAGTAGGCCCTTCGTGTTCAGCAGGTCATCGCGGAGGATTGGAAACCGATCGAGTTCGCGGAGCAGGCGGTGTGCCTCGTCGACTACCACGAGCGCGTGTTCGCGCAGCCCGCGCGCTTCGCGGAGTTTTTCGTGCGGCATTACCTGGAGGCGTCCCTCTCGGAACGCTGGTGCAAGCACGAGTTTGTCCCGGAGTTCATCGCGCCACTGATCCGTGAGAGTATCCGGAACAGTGATGAGTACTGTCGCAACGGAATCGTCCAATAGTAGTTGGCGAACGATCAGACCTGCTTCGATCGTTTTGCCCAGGCCCACTTCGTCTGCCAATAGGTACCGGAGAACCGGGTCCGAGAGTACCCGGGCGACGGTATCGAGTTGGTGCTCGTACAACTCGACAGCGGCGGAGAGTGCGGCCGTGAACCCGCGAGACGTCCGCCGTTGATGCACCAGTTTGTCGGTGAAGGGACGGCGAGCCTCGTAGTACTCGGGTGAGTCACAAAGACCGTGCCTAACGGCGGTCACCGGATCACTAAGAGGCTTGTCCCAGCGAACGACGAACCGGTTGCCGCGGAGCTTCAGGTCGCGCGGCAATCCACGGACATGAACCCAGTAGCTGTCATTGCCTGACCATCCGGTCACTTCTGCCGCGTGCCAACCGAATGGCTTGCCTTCCAGCCAGACTCTTGTGCCTGGTGTAATGCGCGCTAATTCAAGGTCCTGGGTGGGGACCGTCATGGTTTTCGTGACTGCACCAGGGATGTCCGTGTACTCGACGATTGCGTTGCCGTCGGTGGTCTTGCCGCGGCAGACTCCGTATCCAAGATCATTCGTCGTGGCCCGTACCCATCGCCCGACATAGCTGGGCGGAAGTGAGTACCTCATGGTCAATGAAGGTGTCTACCTCTCGAGTCGGGTTGCCCGCAGGCGACGGGGTGCGGCGAGTGGCGCAACCTGCGGCCGTTCGGGCAAGCGTGGAAGCACCTTTTGTCCAACCTCCAACCGAGTTCGATCGTGGACGGTAGATCGTTACAACCCGTCCGTTCGCGCCTTGAACGCCATCCGCCAGGTCCTCGGCCGGGACCGGGGCGCGAGCGGCACCGCGGTGCGGGGCCTCGCGAATCGGGCCGGGGTCGTGGTCTGATGGGGGAGCGGTCGTGTCGGTCGTCGTCACCTGACGGGGCGAGCCAGCGTTCCCGACGAGTCCGAGCTCGACCGGCCTCGGCCCGAACTCGTCGTCGCCTGCCCGCTCACGTTCAACACGGCTAACAAGGTCGCCGCCGGGGGTCATGGAACGAGCGCGGCCGGCGCGATGCGCCACGCTTGGCACCGGGGGCCGGTCGTCGCCGTGCTGATGGTCTACAACGGCTCTGGGGTCGCCCGGTCTGGCCGTCGAACCTCCGCGCGCTGGCGGGGCCGGCGTGCGGTTTGGCGACCCGCGCTCCGGGCAGGTCGGTGATCTAGCGCCGGCGCAGCCGGGAACGGGGCCGGAGGTCGTCGCCCGGTTCGATCCGGCGCGGGTGGTCGCCGGGTCATCGGCTGAACCCGCACGTACGTGCTGCCCTCCGCATCGTGGGGACTGCTCGCGCACCCACCTCGGATCCCGCCCTGCGTTCGTTAACGATCTCCTCGCCGCCCCCGATCAATGTTCCGATCACGACGGGATGGGAGCGATGGATCAACGGGACGCCGCTCGGGGCAAGGTCGGCTCCGCGGCCAGGTCGACGATCGCTGCCGTCCGTGAGTTCGCCGAACGGGCATCTACGCTGCTCACCGCGCCGCAAGTGCTCCGCAACAGCGCCCGGCACCAGATCGAGATCGTGAACGCTGACCACGTCGCCGCACGGCTGCGCGAGATGCCGATCGACTCGCTCAAGGAGGTCGCTGGTCGGGGTGTTCGGTTCCGGGCGCTCGAGCAGGCCGGCTATCGCACGGTCGCCGATGTCCTGAACGCGCCCGATTACCGGCTCCAGCAGGTGCCCGGTGTTGGGCAGGCGACGGTGCAGGAGGTGCGGCGGGCCGCGCGGACGGCCGCCGTCCGGGTGCACCAGGACGTCCGCTTCCGCTTCGACCCCGACCGGCGTGACCCCGCACAGACACAGCTGCTCGCCACCCTCGCCGCCATACGAGCCGCGGACGGCGCGGCAGCGGCGTTGCACGAGCCCTTGCAGGCGTTCCGCACGCAGGTCGCGCCGTTGGTCCCGGAGGCGGAGCGGGCGAGCAGCCATCTGAAGATGGCCTTCTCTTGGCGGTCGAAGAAGGAGTCAGCACTCGACGCGCTTGCCCAGCTCGACGCGATCCTCGCCGACCCGCGCGTCCGCGCGCTCCAGCAGACGGTGCACCTGCGCGAACAGGCCGTCGACCCGCGGAGCTACGACCCGGCGCAGCTCTGGCGCGACTACCTGTCCGACGCGGCGTCCGTGAACGCGGTGCTGTCGACGGTCGGGGGCACGGGCGGAGCGGAGGACGAGGAGGCGGCGCGCGGGTTCGTCCCGGAGGAGCTGCGGCAGCGGATCAGCGCGGTCCCGCTCGACACCTCGAAGCTGACCTCGACCCTGCGCGGCTACCAGGTCTTCGGCGCGCAGTACGCCATCCACCAGGAGCGCTCGATCCTCGGCGACGAGATGGGGCTGGGCAAGACGATCCAGGCCCTCGCCGTGTTCGCCCACCTCGCCGCGAAGGGACAGCGGCGCTTCCTCGTCGTGTGCCCGGCGAGCGTGCAGATCAACTGGCTGAACGAGACGGGGAAGCACACCGTGCTCGCGGCACACAGCCTGCACGGCCCCGACCGCGACGCCGACCGGCCGGCGCTGGCTGCAGGAGGGTGGTGTCGCCGTCACGACGTTCGGGACGCTCGCGCGGCTGCCCGACGACGTCCGCAACGCCGACGTCGCGATGCTCGTCGTCGACGAGGCGCACTACGTCAAGAACCCGGACGCCGCTCGCTCCCAGGCGGTGCAGGCGGCGGTGAAGCGGTCGCAGCGGACGTCCTTCCTCACCGGCACGCCGATGGAGAACCGGGTGGAGGAGTTCCGCACGCTCGTCGGGTACCTGCAACCGAGCGTGGCGCGCAGCGTCAGCGCGCAGGACGCGGTCGCCGGCGCGAAGACGTTCCGGCGCGCCGTTGCGCCCGTCTACTTGCGGCGGAACCAGGAGGACGTGCTGACGGAGCTGCCCGACAAGATCGAGATCGAGTCGTGGGTGCAGCTCAGCGCTACGGACGAGGCGCGGTACGAGGCGGCTGTGTCGAAGCGGAACCTGATGGCGATGCGCCAGGCGCCGTTCAGCACGCCGAGCTCGGCAAAGCTCGAACGGCTCCGCGACCTCGTCGAAGAGGCGGCCCAGGACGGCATGAAGGTGCTGGTCTTCTCCTACTTCCTCGACACCCTCGGGCTGATCCACGAGGCGCTCGGGGACGCGGTGGTCGGGACGATCACGGGTGCGGTGCCGCCGGCGATGCGGCAACAGCTCGTCGACGACTTCGCGAAGCGGCCCGGGCACGCTGTCCTGCTCAGCCAGATCGAGGCCGGTGGGGTCGGGATCAACATGCAGGCGGCGTCGGTCGTGGTCCTGACCGAGCCGCAGTGGAAGCCGAGCACCGAGGAGCAGGCGATCGCGCGGGCGCACCGGATGGGGCAGGTGCGGACGGTGCAGGTGCACCGGCTGCTGGCCAAGGACTGCATCGACGAGCGGATCCGCGAGATCCAGGAGGGCAAGCGGCTGTTGTTCGACGAGTTCGCGCGCAAGAGCGAGGCGAAGCACGCCGATCGCAGGGCGGTGGACGCCACCGACCACCGGCCGGACGTGCTCGACGACGAGTCGGTGCCGGTGGCGCAGCGGGTGGTGGCCGCAGAGCAGTACCGGCTGGGCCTTGACGGGACCTCCCGCCGATGATCGATCCCCTCCCCGAGGGTGTGTACGAGTCCTTGCGGACGCGGCGACTCGACGCCGCCCTCGACCGCCTCGTGGATCTCACACCGCGCTTCCTCCCCGTCGAGGACGCCGACCAGCCGCATGTGCTCGCCCGCCACGTCGCGAGCTCCGTGGAGCGGGCGCTCACCGACGAACCCGACCCGGACCGGCGGCGCGCGCTCGTCAACGACTTGCTGCTCCGCGTCGCGGCCGAGGACGACCAGCTCGCGGCCGAAGCCCAGCACCTCGTCGTGCTCACCCGCGAGGCGGCGCCCGGGGTGCACCGGCTGGAGCGGCCGGTCACCCCGCTGTCCTCGGCCGCCCTGCTCACAAACGCGCCCGAGGAACCGTCGCTCGGTGCCGAGTTGCGCGCCGAGCTCGCTTCAGCCGACCGCGTCGACCTGCTCTGTGCGTTCATCCGATGGCACGGCGTCCGCGTGCTGGAACAGCAGCTCGACGTGCTGCGCAGCCGAGGCGTGCCGTTCCGCGTGATCACCACGACCTACGTCGGAGCGACCGAGCAGCGGGCCGTGGACGCGCTCGTTCGGCGCTTCGGAGCACAAGTCAAGATCAGCTACGAGACGCGCACGACGCGGCTGCACGCCAAGGCGTGGCTCTTCCACCGCGCGACCGGCTTCGACACCGCGTTCGTCGGCAGCAGCAACCTCTCGCGATCCGCGCTCGTGGACGGGTTGGAGTGGAACGTCCGGCTCTCGTCGGTGGCGACCCCGGACCTGCTGCGCAAGTTCGCCGGCACGTTCGACAGCTACTGGGCGAGCCCCGAGTTCGTCGCCTACGACCCGGAGAACGCGGACGACGTCGAGCGGCTGCGGCAGGCGCTCGGCCTGGACCGGATCGCCACCGCCGGACAGTTCGTCTCCGGCCTCGCGGTCCGTCCGAAACCGCACCAGGAGGAGATCCTCGAGGCGCTCGACACCGAGCGGAGCATCCACGGCCGGCATCGCAACCTCGTCGTCGCGGCAACCGGGACCGGCAAGACCGTCGTGGCCGCATTGGACTACGCACGCTTGCGCGCCAGCCTGCCGCGGCACCGGCTGCTGTTCGTCGCGCACCGCAAGGAGATCCTCGAGCAGTCCCGGCACACGTATCGCGCAGTGCTGGCCAATGGAGCGTTCGGCGAGGTGTACGTCGGCGGGGAACGGCCGGAGCGGTGGGAGCACGTATTCGCCAGCGTCCAGTCGCTCGCGGCGTACGGGGTGCAGCGCCTGCCCGCGGACCACTTCGACGTCGTCGTCATGGACGAGTTCCACCACGCCGAGGCCCCAACGTACCGGGCGCTGCTCGATCACATCCGCCCGCGCGAGCTGCTCGGGCTGACTGCGACACCCGAGCGGGCCGACGGTGCCGACGTCCGGCAGTTCTTCGGTGGACGGAGCGCCTACGAGCTGCGCCTCTGGGACGCGCTGAGCGCAGACCTGCTGGTCCCCTTCCACTACTTCGGCATTGCCGACGACGTGGACCTGCAGGGCATCGAGTGGAAGCGCGGTTCCTACGACGTCACCGCGCTCGATGCGATCTACACCGGCAACGACGCGCGGGCGGCCAAGGTCATCCGGGAGACGCGGGACAAGGTCACCGACGTGCACGCCATGCGCGCTCTCGGCTTCTGCGTTTCGGTGGCGCACGCGCAGTACATGGCCGAGGTGTTCACCCGCGCCGGGATCCCCAGCCTCGCCGTCGCCGGCGGTTCACGCTCCGACGAGCGGTCGGAGGCGCTGCGGCGGCTGCGTGCGGGAGACATCAACTGCCTGTTCGCGGTGGACCTGTTCAACGAGGGTCTCGACATTCCCGAGGTCGACACGGTGCTGTTCCTGCGTCCGACGCAGAGCGCGACGGTGTTCCTGCAGCAGCTCGGCCGCGGGTTGCGCCGCGCACCGGGGAAGGCAGTTCTGACCGTCCTCGACTTCATCGGCCAGCACCGCCGCGAGTTCCGCTTCGACGTCCGGTATCGCGCGCTGACTGGCAGCACCCGCAAGCGGCTCGAGTCCGATCTCCGCCACGGGTTCCCGTTCCTCCCGTCCGGGTCGCAGTTGATCCTCGATCCCGTTGCACGGGACATCGTCCTCGACAACGTGCGGCACCAGCTGCGGCTCTCGCGACGCGCGCTCGTCGCGGACGTCCGTTCGCACGGCGACCTTCCGCTAGCGCGCTACTTGGACGAGTCCGGGCGCGACCTGCCGGACGTCTACAAGGACAAGGGATCGTGGACCGGCCTGCGTCGGGCGGCGGGGCTTCCCACGGCCGCGCCGGGGCCGGACGACGCAGCGCTGCTGAAGCGCGTCGTCGCGTTCGCGCACGTAGACGATCCCGAGCGGGCGGAGACGTACGGCCGGCTCGCTGACCCAGCGGGTCCCGCCTACGAGGCGTTGACCGAACGCGAGCAGCGCCTCGCACGCATGCTGTTCTTCCTGCTCTGGCCGGACCGCGGCGGGCACGCCTCCTACCAATCCGGCCTCGACGAGCTGCGCCGTCATCCCGCAGTCTGCGCGGAGATCCGGGAGCTGGTTGCGCTCGCACTCGATCGGGCGCGGCACGTCCCGCGGTCGCTCGGGGAAGGGCTGCAGCACGTTCCGCTGCTGAGCCACGCCCACTACCGGCGCGAGGAGATCCTGGCCGCCCTCGGCTGGGCATCGCTCGAACGGAAGGCGTACGGGCACGCGCAAGGCGTGGCGTGGGCGCCGGAGGTGCAGACGGACGCGCTGCTGGTGAACCTCCGCAAGACCGAGCGCGACTTCTCACCCACGACGATGTACCGCGATTTCGCTCTCAGCCCGGAGCTCTTCCATTGGGAATCGCAGAACAGCACGTCGATCGTTTCTCCGACTGGGCAGCGGTACCTTCACCACCAGGAGCGAAGGAGCCACGTCGCGCTGTTCGTGCGTGAGGCGCCGATCGACGATCTGGGTTCCGCTCCGTTCCTGTGCCTCGGACTGTGCGACTACGTGGAGCACCAGGGTGAGCGGCCGATCGCCGTGACGTGGCGACTGCGGCGGCGGATGCCGGGGGAGACGTTCCGAACCGCGAGCGTGGTGGCGTCGTGAGGATGTGAGCCCCCTCATCCAGCTGGGCTGATCGGGTGGAAGTCACGCAACGCGCTTTGCCGCTCACCGCGTGCTCGTAGTTTTGAGCCGGGGGTGGGGCGTGGGGACGTCGACGGCATGGCCTGGCCCGCGATGGCGTGGATCTCGTGGAGGTATTCGACGGGCCGGTCCCCATGCGCGCGAAGGGCTCCCAGAACCCGCTGCTCGAGTTGACGAAGGGTGAGGTGTGCGCCCGTGGCCGCGATGCTGGACTCTCCGCGGACGTACTCTTCAGCACGGTCAGCTGCGGCCGTCCCACGGGCCGCGCATTGCCCAACTGCGGAAGCTGCTTCCGAAGGCGGTCGTCCAGGAACTACTCGAAGCTGGGCGATCCAGCAGGCGCAGCTATCGCTGATTGGCCACGGTGCACGGCTGAGGAAATCGGAAAGTGTCGTTCGTATATCGGCAGCGGTCACTTTCCGCGTGGACGCTTGGTCTTCGTAACGTTCGGCCAGCTCCGTCATCGGTGGGATGAGGCCGAACGGATCGTCGGGGTTGTGGTATGCCTCGGTTGCGATGTGCCGGGCCGCGCGGTAGGGCGTCTGAACTCCCTCGACGAGAGAGTTCGCCTCGTTCCAGCACAGCAGGTGAAAGGGCCAACCGGGACCCGCCTCGCCGAGGATCGTCATCGGCGGGATCCACAGCACTGGATCGCGCGAACGCTCCTGCTGCTCGAACGTCACCTCAGCGGCATCCCGCTCGGCCAGGTCGCCGATGAGGGGGCGGAGTCGCTCGACACACGCGAGGGAACGGGTCTCGAAGTCGCTGCCGGTGCGGAGTTGCCGTGGATCAGGCAGGAGTGCGATGACCTCCCGGTATCTGCGCAGAACGGTGGTCATCGGGTGGTCGTCGTGCCATTGCCTGGCGCATAGGTTCACGAAGCTGGTGAGATGCACCCGCAAGGCCCGGTCGGACCATGAGTTCACCAGGTCCCACTCCTGGGCCTGGAGCTTTCGTACGCGCTCACGCACGCCCGCTGGTCGCACACCGGAGCTATAGGGCGTTCGCGCACCTGGTCCAGTCGTTGCTGAGGGAGGTGTAGATCGTGACGATGTCACCTGACGCATCGTTGACCACGACTTCTGCTCGGGTTCTCGTCCCGTTGTACTGGTAGATGAGCCTGGTGTTGCCCGGGTCGCCCTTGCGGGGGAACCCGTAGCTCACGACCTTGTCGACGCATCGCATGAAATCAGGGATGTTCCCGTACGGGTCGTGCGCCGGGTCTGTCCTCGTCGTCGAGGAGCATGTGTCGTAGGGAACTGCATCTCCATTGCTGTTGGTCACCTGTCCGGATGTTCAGCCAGCCCATCAAGATTTCGCTCGGCCCGATCTGGTGCTCCATGCACGAATCCATGCGATTCTCGAGCTTCACCGGGTCGAACGAGAAGCCTGGCATCGGGTCGGCTGTCGCCGTAGGGGCCGTTGCGGCTGCGCCGAGCATGAGAGCGCCCAGAGCGAGCGAGACGAGATGACCTCGCTCCTTGAAGCAAAGGCCTCCACGCTGTGGCGCGAATGGCGGATGCGTTCGATCATGCCGAGCTCGGCGTCGCCTGATCGCAATTCGCTCGAATCGTTTGCAGATGCGAACGTTCGTTGACGAGCGGACCTGTCCGATCTTTTGCTCTGGCAGTAGTCGGACGAGCAGTAGCTCGTCACGTGATAAGGAGCTAGGCCGAGCAGCAGCCCGCGCACCCGGACAGCCGGTCGGCGCGGCGCTCGGCCTCTCGGACCGCCGGCCGCACCGTCAGCGTGGTGACGGCGGTGAGGGCTCGACGAGCCGGCCGGCGAGGTCGAGGACGGTGTCCCGGCCCTCCACCTGCGCGGCCCAGTCCGCCGGCACCGCCGCCTCGCCGTGGAGTGCGCCGAGCAGGTTGCCGGTGATCGCGCCGGTCGAGTCGCTGTCGCCGTCGTGGTTGACGGCGAAGAGCAGCGCGGTGCGCAGCTGGTCCGGTCCGGGGTGGGTGAGCGCGGCGTAAACGCTCATCGCGAGCGCTTCCTCGGCGACCCAACCCTCGCCGAGCTGGTGCAGTCGCTCGGGCGTTGCCGGGCCGTCGGCGGCGGCCACCGCTCGGCTCAGAGCGGCGGTCGTCTCCTCGTGGCCGGGGTGCCCGGCGACCAGCTCGATCGCCGCGGACACCGACTCCGCGAGCCCGCGCCCGTCGACGAGGTGCCGGACGATCACGGCGAACGCGGCGGCGGCGAGCCGGGCGGTCGGGTGGCCGTGGGTGAGGCAGGCGCCGGTGATCGCGGCCTCGGCGACCGCCTCCGGGGTGGGCAGCCGGGCCGACAGACCGAACGGCGCCGAGCGCATCACCGTCCCGCAGCCCTTCGAGCCGGCGTTCACCGGCGCCGTGACGGTGCCGCGCTCCGCGGCGCGGAGCCCGGACAGGCACGCGTTGCCCGGGGCGCGCACGGCGTAGAGCCAGGGCTGGGCGGCGAGGCCGACGGCGTCGTCGGGCGCGGCGGGCCGCTCCTGGGTGACGAGCCAGCGGAGGTAAGCGGCGTGGAGCGGTCGTCGAGTCCGGGCGGGTCCGTGTCCAGCAGCGCTTCCGCCGTGAACAGCGTCATCTGGGTGTCGTCGGTGACGAGCCCGGGAGCTCCGTACGGCGACGGCACGAGGTCGGTGACGCCGGCCGGGCCGAACCTCGATCGGATCCCGGCGTACGCGTCGAACTCGACGGGGGCGCCGAGGGCGTCCCCGACGGCGCCGGCGAGAAGACAGCCGCGGGCACGGGAGCGGCGCTGCTGCGGATCGATCACGACAGCAGACCCTACGGCCGGGTTGTGTGCCCGATCGTTTGCGTTCCGCGGAACGCGCGGCGCTGAAACATGCTCAACGAACGAGGAACTTGCGCCTCGCCATGAACGGCCCGAGCCCGGAACGCCACCACGGGAGCCAGGCCGACGGCCGTCGCATCACCGCCTGGATCAGCGGCCCCGAGTCGAAGAACGAGTCGCGGCGGAGGACCGTGCCGTTGACCGTGAGCCAGAGCTTGTCGACCGCCCGGAACTCGAGGGGTTTCGCGCCGAGGGTGGCGGTGAGCTGGAGTTCGATGAACATGAGGTCCTCTTGGCCCGCCCAGCTCATCACCGCGCCGCGGATGTCGGGGAGGAGCGTCACGATGCGCTGGGCCTCGTCGTGCCACGTCCGCCGCGTCGTGCCGGGCTGGGTCAGCGGCTGGTGGAGCTCGACGTCCTCTTCCATGAGGTTGTCCCACGCGTGCGGTTCGGGTGCGTCCCAGCCGCGGGCGAACGCGGCGAGGACCCGTTCGTGGATGGTCGGCCAGACAGTCGTCGCCGTGCGGTAGGGGGCGTCGTCGTTGGTCGTCACCGCGTCCTCCTGGGGAGACTGGGTCGGGCGGGCGAGGTGCCTGCAACCTACCGCGAAAACGCGAGCTCATGATCCAGTGGTTGCGCACTACGATCTTCGCGATGTTCCCGACCGGGCTCTCGATGCTGTGGGAATCGACCGATCCGCGCGTTGCCCTGCAGGAGCGGTTCGGTCTGGACAGCTTCGACGACGCGGCCGGCTGGCTCGCCGAACGCCTCGCCCGTGACTGGGCGATCGACGTCGAAGCGTGCGACCGGATCCTCATCAGCGCCGCCAACGGCATCGCGTGGCTCTGCACCGACCGGGGGACGGTGGTGGCGAAATGGTCCCGGGCCCAGGACCAGTTCGTCAGGCTGGCGGCGATCGCAGATCTGCTCCAGGTGCTGCACGGGCAGGGGATTCCGGTGGCGCCGCCGCTGCCCTCGGTCGACGGCCGGCTGCGCGTGATCGTCGACTCCGCTGCGTCGCCGCTGTCGATGACGGTGCAACCGCACGTCGACGGCGGCCTGCTCGACATCACCGATGACACCGCTGTCCGGCGGGCCGGCGCGTGCCTCGCTCACCTGCACTGCGCTCTGGCCGTGCACCGGGACAGCAGGCTGATCGAGGTCGAGCCGGCCCGGCCCGTCGACCTGCGCAGGCGGCTGGAGACGTGGCTGGACCACGACGACGCAGGGACGGTGCCTGCCGCGTCGGCGCGGCTGCGCGAGCAGGTCGCGTCGCTGCCGCCGATCGACAGCGGACTCCAGCTCATCCACAACGACTACCGGGCGTCCAACATCATCACGGCCGGCTCCGAGGTCGCCGCCGTCCTCGATTTCGACCGCGTCACATGGGACTACTGCGTCGTCGACCTGGCGAACACGTTCGTCCGGCTCGGCACCTACTTCACCGATTGGCGCCCCACGCCGGTGGGTGTTCGCGGCGCGTTCCTGGACGGGTACCGATCAGTGCGGTCACTCAGCCCGCTCGAGCACCAGTGGCTCGATGTGCTCGCGCTCTGGTATGGCATCACCGCCATCCCCGCCGGTGATGATCCGGCCGGATGGGCCGACGCGCTGTAGCCGTCACCGCGGGACGGCCTGATCGAGGACCGAGCGCTGCAGTGTGGCCGGTGGCTGGAGGAGGTTCTCCAAACACCTGGTGCCATCGGTGTTCCACACGCGAGTTCACCGTGGCGGGATCGAATCGGTCGCTCCGGTCGGCTGAGCGGAGCAGCCTCGCTGCGGTCGCGATGTCCCACGATCGATGACCCCAGTGTGACCGGACGGCTACCGTGCTCCTCGTGCGACGGGTGGCTGGTGCGGTACTGGTCGTGATGCTGGCTTCCGCGTGCGCGATCCAGGGCTCGGCGGGTCCGGCGGCCCATCCGACGCCACCGGCCGTCGAGCTCCCACCACGGCCAAGGGAGGTGCGGCTGGACGGGGTGGACCCGTGCTCCCTGCTCACGGATGAGCAGCGGGAGAAGCTGGGGTTGGACGGTCGGCCCGTTTTCTCGCAGGCCCCTGTCGGCTTGTATCGAGGGGCCGAAGTCCCGTCGTGCACCACTGGTGGGTTCGAGCCACGAGCCGTCACCGTTGGCGTGAGCCTCGTGACGAGCGTCGGGATCGAACGGTTCACATCGGGCGAGCTGGCGGCAGAACTGCGCCCGATCGAGGTACGGGGTTTTCCGGCGCTCGTCGCGGTTCCGACCCGGTTCACCGATTACTGCACCGTGGTTGTGGATGTCGCAGCGGGCCAGCTGCTGGATGTGCAGTTCGCGACGGGCGGGCGGCAGCCACCGATCCCGCAGCCACAGCTGTGCCGTGACGCGGAGACTGTCGCGGGTGAAGTGATGGCGACCCTGGTCGACCACTGACCTCCGGTGGCGAGGCGTTCACGATCGCACACGATCAGCGCTCCTCGGGTCGCGAATTGCCCGGGCAGGTTTACGGTCGGATCATCCGATCGGAGGAGGGCGCATGCCTGGTTTGCTCCCGTCCGCCGCCCTGCGGATCGAGCCGTCCGCGATCCCGGTGGTGCGCTTAGCATTCGACGACTCGCTTGCCGAGCTGAGATCGCACCTTGTTCGGCTTCGCCAGGAGGGATACATCGCCGAGCCCTGGCTCGGCGACCCGGTGAGCGCCGACACTGCGCGCGAATACAACTCGCGCGTGATGGATGCAGCGGACGGGTCGTACGCGGCCATGGTGGCGTTGGAGGCCGAGCTGCTCCGGATCCGCGACTCGCTGCAGGTGATGGAGGACCACTACCGCCGGACCGAGGGCGAGAACGCGGCGCTGTGGGGGCGGCTCTGAGGGTGGCCCTCCCGCCCCCGGTTCGCTGATGCCGCCGCTCTCCGAACGTGCGGTAGACATGGTCTGTTCGAGGGAGCAGCGGGTTGACCGAGTGCTGGTGGACCTCCATCGAGGACGACGGGCTACTCCTGCGCACCCTGCTCCCTGCGGACGCGGAGGGAGTGCTCGCCGTCCACGGCGATCCGCGCGTGTACACCCTCGACCCGCACGAGCGGCACGTCGACCTGGCGCACTCGCGGAGTTTCCTCGCGCCGATGATCGACCACTGGGGGAGGCACGGCTTCGGGTACTGGACAGTTCTCGTGCCGCGCACCTGGTGGTCGGCCGGCGTCCCCGGGCCGGAGCCGCGCGACGGCGACCGCGTGCACGCCGGGCTCGGTGGCATCCAGCACCGCGCGGTCGCCGGCGAGCCGGTGCTCAACGTGTACTTCCGGCTGGCGCCCGGCGTTCATGGTCGCGGGATCGCGGGGCGGATCCTGGCCGAGTGCGTCCGGGTGGCGCCGAAGGTGGCGAGCGGCGTCGACATCGTGGTCCGCACGCGCCCTGACAACGCCGCCGCGCGCCGCGTGGCCGAGCGCGGCGGGTTCGTCGACGAAGGGCTGGAGCCGGGGACGACGGACATGCAGCTGCTCCGCATGCGCGCCCCCGACCGCACGTAGATCATCGGCTTACTCTTGCCGCCCATGGAATGGACCTTCACCGCCGACGTCTTCGCCTGGGACGAGGACGGGCCGTCATGGCGGTTCCTGCGGCTGCCACTCGAGGTCGCCGACGAGGTCCGGGACGGTGCGGGTGAGCCTGCGGGGTTCGGGTCGGTGCGGGTGTACGTGCGGATCGGCGGGACGGTCTGGGCGACGTCGGTGTTCCCGGACAAGGCGAGTGGCAGCTACCTGCTGCCGGTCAAGAAGTCGGTGCGTGACCGGGAGGGGATCGATGACGGCGACACCGTGACGGTCCGGCTGGAGACGACGAGCTGATCTCCCGGGCCCCACCCCGTCGACGAGGTCGGCCCCGGGCGTGCTGCGCGCCGCCGCGGGAGGCCGCCCGTGACGCATCCGACTTGCCCGCACGCTTTCGTGGCCGTCGGCTGTCGCCTCCGTCAGGGCCAGATGCGGAGGGCGGCGCGCGCGAAGGTGATGCCGTGAGGTGTCGGCCGCTCTTCTCGCCGGTACGAGCCGCCGGTCAGCGCGTCCAGGCGCCGGAGCAGGGTCCTGGTACCCCATGCGGCGTAGCCGGCGTCGTATCCGGTGAGAGGACGGCCGTCACCCCTCGTCCAGCCG
Source organism: Pseudonocardia adelaidensis (assembly GCF_039543345.1). Classification (NCBI taxonomy): domain Bacteria; kingdom Bacillati; phylum Actinomycetota; class Actinomycetes; order Pseudonocardiales; family Pseudonocardiaceae; genus Pseudonocardia; species Pseudonocardia adelaidensis. Next base: position 95,279 of record NZ_BAABJO010000028.1, read on the forward strand.
ATGGCGTTCAGCGTTCGGGCGATGACGGCATCGAGGTCGTCCGTCACGCCGGCGGCGACGGCGATCACCAGGATGAGGCCCGCCTGGGTTTCGCACCGGTCCCTGGACGCCAGAGGGGCCCGTTCGGCGACGTGCCACCACAGGCCGACGGGGTCGGTGCGCAGCCGGCGTCCGCGGGTGGTGAGCAGCAGCTTCCCGCGGTGCTTGCGGAGCAGGCCCATCTTCTGCGCGGATCCACGCAGGTGCAGGACCGGCAGGGTCTGGACCTCGCGGTTGTGCTTGCCGATCCACTCGTCCGCCAACCCCAGCTCGGCGACCGCAGCTTCCACGTGCACCGGCGGGAGGTAGCCGGCCCCGGTGAGCGTGATGCCGTCGTCGCCGACCCGGTCGAGCAGCCACGTGTACGGACGGACCATGCGGGCGGCCGTGCCCGCGTCGATCGTGGCGTCGGGCGCCGTGTCGCTGATGAGCGTGCGCAGACGGATCTGCTCCTGGGTGTCCCGCACGGCGCGTACGAGGTCCGCGAGCGGTTCGGGCAGCAGGGCCGTCGACTGCGTCGGGAGGCCTGCCAACAGGGTGTTGATCTCGTCGACGGCGAACGGTGTGGGTGTGAAACCGTCGAGCTCGACGTCGGATCCGTAGACCCGGGCGATCTCGGCACGCGCCTCGGAATGGTCCGGGTGCGTCGGGTCGGTGGCCGCGCTGAACAACTCGTAGCCGGACACACCGCCGCAGTCCTCCGGCGGGCCCGGTCGTCGCCCGGCGGTGCAGATCGCCCGCGGTTCGCCATCCTCGCGGGGGAGCACGGCCTCGAGCCGCACGGTGTGCTGCCAGCCGTCGCCGAAGTCGTAGGCGTAGAAGAGCTCGTCGCCGACCTCGGCGAGCACCTCGTCGACGCGGACCTCGCTTTCGGGCGTCCCCTCCTCGCCCTCCTCGATGTCGGACGGGGTCAGGTAGCGCTCGGTGTCGGGGTCGTACTGGCTGTTGCTCGCACTGAACTGGTGCAGGTGGCTGTCCGTCCAGCCGAACGCGATCTGCAGGACGTCGTGCAGCTCGTCGAGGTGCATGTCGGAGGCGAGCTCGAGGCGCCGCCACAGCGGTGGCTTCGTCCCGGCGAGGTCGATGCGAACGCGGAAGGTGACGACATCAGCACGGCGCTCGCGCCGTCGCGACGGACGCGTTCGTTCGACGGTCTCGGCTCCACCGACGCTGCCGACGAGCCGGCCCAGCAGCTCCTGCAGGTCGGCCGGCCCCATACCGGCGAGCTCGGCCTCGAACCGCTTCGGCAGCTCAGCGTGGTCGGGCTTGTGCATTGGCGCCGATCGTAGGCGTGCATCCCGTCGTCCTGGTCCGGCGCGCCGCTGGCCGCCCGGCTTTGGCCGACCGGTCCTCGGATGAAGTCCCGCTGACCAGGCTGCGGCCGTCCCACGTACCTCGAATGCTGCCCTCGTTGGCCCGATCGGGGACGTGGCGAATCCTCCGGGAAGGCGCCGCGCCCGCAGCTCGGTCCGAGGACACTACGAGCCGGAGGTTGCGCGGACCGCAGCCGAACGGGATGCCGCAGCGGCCCCGGTCGGAACACCTGGAGGACTCATGGCCATCGACTTCACGCTCACGACGGATCAGCTCAGGGTCCAGCAGTCGGCGCGGGAGTTCGCCACGGAGGTCCTTGCTCCTGCCGTACGGGAGGCGGACGCGGAGGCCGATCCCATGGCCGGCTTCCAGCGCACCAAGGAGGCCTACGTCGAGGCCTACCGCCGGGGCATCGCCTTCTGCATGCTTCCGACCGAGTACGGCGGCGGTGGGTTGTCGAACGTCGACGTCATCCTCGCCGCCGAGGAGATCTGCGCGGTAGACCCGGGGTTCGCCTGCACGATCCTGGTGAACGGGCTCGGTCTCATGCCGGTCTGGTACTGGGGGACCGACGCGCAGAAGGAACGGTTCCTGCGCGCCGCGACGTCCGACCCGAGAGGCGAGTACATCGTCGGTTACGCCGTCAGCGAGCCGGCCGGGTCGCCGGGCGGCACCGCCAACTTCGACTCGCCGGGAGCCGCCCCCGTCGGCATCAGCGTGACCGCCCTCCGCGACGGCGACGACTACGTGCTCAACGGCCGCAAGTACTGGCCCTGCAACGTTGCGGGCTGGGACGGGAACGGCGCCAACGCGAGCATCGTCGTGGTCCGCACCGAATCCGGGCGGGGCGGCACCGACGGCCTGTCGGCGATCATGGTCGAGCGCGGCACACCGGGCGTCACCTACACGTTGATCGACAAGATGGGGCACCGGCTGACCCCGAACGCGGAGATCGTCTTCGAGAACGCGCGGGTACCGGTGGACAACCTCATCGAGGGCACCCGTGGCAACGGCGACCTGCTGATCAACCGGAACTTCGCGTGGTCCGGCCCGGTGGCCGGGATCGCGGCCGTCGGCGTCGCCCGCTCCGCCTACGAGGCCGCGCTCGAATGGGCCAAGACCTACACCGCGGGTGGAGCGAGCCCGATCATCAACTACCAGAACGTCGGCTACGTGCTCGGCGACGTGGCGGCGCGGATCGAGATGTGCCGCTACTTCTGCTGGAAGACCGCGCACTACATGGACCAGCACGACTACCACGGTGAGCTGATCGGGGCCATGTGCAAGATCCAGTGCACCGAGCTGATGTTCGATGCGGTCTACAAGTGCATGCAGGTCGTGGGCGTCAACAGCCTGGACAAGCAGCACAACTGGGAGAAGCTCCTCCGCGAGGCCGCCGTCCTTCCGCTCTACGACGCGGGCAACTTCGGGATGCAGCGCCGCCGCGTGCACGGGGTGCTCGCCAGCCCGGACTTCGACCCGCGGGCGCTGATGAACAACACGTTCGTCAATTTCACGAAGGCGATGGAGGTCATCGACACCATGCCCGGCTACGAGGAGGCGCCGCTGGTGCCCGCCGGTTGAGCACAGCGATGTGGCGAAGCACGGTGTTGCTGGCCGTCGTGTTCCTGCTCGCCGGCTGTGCCCCGGCAGGGACGTCGACGCCCGAGCGATCGGAGCCGCCGGATCCCGGCACGTTCCGGACTCAGCTCGTCGAGGACGTCACCGCGGCCGGCTCGGCCGTGCACATCGACGCGCTACAGCGCATCGCGGACGCGAACGGCGGCAACCGGGCCGCTCCCGGGCCCGGGTACGACGCGAGCGTCGACTACGTCGCGCAGGTGCTGCGCGACGCCGGGTTCGACGTGACGACGCCGTCGGTCCAGCTCGAGGACACGGAGGGGACGGTCCGCAACGTCGTGGCGCAGACCCGCACCGGGAACGCGGAGAACGTCGTGCTGGCCGGGGCCCACCTCGACTCGGTGCCCGAGGGCCCCGGCGCGAACGACAACGGCTCCGGCGTCGCCGCGCTCCTCGAGATCGCGGTGCGGATGGGGGGATCGCCGCAGCTGCCGAACCCGGTGCGCTTCGGGTTCTGGGCCGCGGAGGAGCAGAACTTCGAGGGCTCAGTGGGCTACGTCGACTCGCTCTCCCCCGAGGACCGGGAGCGGCTCGCCGTGTACCTCAACGTGGACATGGTCGCGTCGCCGAACGCGGGCTACTTCGTGCAGGGCGGCGTGGGTGGGGACCTCGCCGCGACCGGTCCACCCGGGTCGGACGTCGCGGGCCGGGTCCTCGCCGAGGAGCTGGCCGCCGTGGGTGTGGCGGCCGAGCGCGTCGAGTTCGACGGCGGCTCCGACTTCGCGTCGTTCCTCGACGCGGGAATCCGGACCGGCGGCGTTCTCGCCGGGGACGAGGGCCGCAAGACCGGGGAGCAGGCGGAGCGGTGGGGCGGGAAGCCGGGAGTGGAGTTCGACCCGTGCTACCACGCCGCGTGCGACCGGGCGGAGGCCATCGACCGGACGGCGCTCGACCGGTTCGGTGACGCGCTCGCCGGAACGATCGTGCGTTTCGCGGAGTCGCCCCGGCAGTAGGGCGCTGGTGCAGCCGGCGTTTGCCGTTGCTGGCCGAGGCGCAGCGGCGGGGGTGGACGCTCACCCAGGCGGAGGTGCGCGCTCGGGTGGGTGCGGCGACGGCGTCGTCCTCGGCGGAGGCGGCGTCGTTCCGGGCGAACCGCGGGCTCCTCGGCGACGTCGCGGTGGGGGTTCCGCCCACAGGGGCGGTCGTGCCGAGCGTCGACCAGGCCCGGCCGCTCGCGCCGGGCGCGCCGGCCGCCGCCCTCGGCCCGGTCGGCGGTTCCGCGAGCCGGCTGCTCGACGCGTGGCACGAGGCCGTGGTGGCCGCAGGCGGATAAGCGTTACCGGCCAGGCGGCGTGCGGTGCCAGGATCGCGGGCGATGATCCTGGACCCGTACCGGCGGCTGCAGTCCGTGTACGTCCCGGTCGGCGACGGCGTACGGCTCGCCGTCGACGTCTGGCTGCCGGTCGAGCGGATCGCGGCGGGCGAGGCGGTCGGTGCGGTTGTCCGGACCACCCGCTACCACCGCGCGGAGGAGCCGGCTCGCGCCGGTCCCGAGTTCGACGCCAACCGGGCGGAAGGCGAGCTGTGGAACGCCGCAGGGTTCGCGTTCGTCGTGGCCGACGTGCGCGGCACGGGCGCGTCGTTCGGGGTGCGGACCAGCGAACTCGGTGCCCGCGAGATCGCCGACTTCGGGGAGTTGATCGACTGGGTGGCGGCCAGGCCGTGGTCGAACGGCCGGGTCGGTGCCTACGGCACGTCCTACGATGGCCAGGCCGCGGAGCTGGTCGCGCGGCTCGGCAACCCGCACCTGGTTGCCGTCGCAGCGTTGTTCAGCCCGCACGACCCGTACCGCCAACTCTTCTACCCGGGCGGAGCCGCCACTTCCGGCCGGTTCGCGCGGTGGATGTGCGAGAGCCGGCTCAAGGACGGCGTGATCGGGGCGCGCGAACGACTGGGGGAGCTCCAGGGGCTGCCCGCGGAGTCGATCGCGCTCCCGGCGCCGGTCAAACCGGTCGACGGTCCGGACGGCCCCGCCCTGTTGGCGGAGGCGGTCGCGGAGCACCAGTCGAACACCGACGTGCACGAGCTGATGGACCTGGTGCCGTTCCGCGACGACCGGGTGGAAGGGCTCGACTGGGCGATCACCGCGCCGGCCGCCGCGCACGACGCGATCGCCGCGACCGGCGTCCCCCTGCTGGTGCGGGTCGGCTGGGTCGACGGTGCCTTCGTCGCCGGCGCGCTGACCCGGTTCGCCACCCTGCCCAACCACCAGACGGTCGAGATCGGGCCGTGGGGGCACGGCGGTCGCACGTACGCCGACCCGCTGCGGCCCGCCGGTCCGCTCGACGAGGGTGGTCTCGCCGGCCCCGAGGGCCAGGACCGCCGCCTGGTGGAGTTCGTCGCGCGATACCTCGACGAGGAGTCGACACCACCGGCGGGACGCGGCACGCTGACGTACAGCACGCTCGGCACGGACCAGTGGCGCACCGTGGACGCGTGGCCACCTGGGAACCTCGACGTGCGCCGGCTGTACCCGGGTACGGGCGGCGAGCTGGCGGACGGTGCGGGGCCCGGGTCGTCCGTGCGGTACGCCGTGAACCCGGGCTCGTCGACCGGTCCCGCCAACCGTTGGCTCGCCGGCGAGATCGGCCGGGGCGCCGCCTACCCGGACCGGCGCGAGGCCGACGAGGCGTTGCTGACCTTCACCTCCGCGCCGCTCCCGGCCGACCTCCACGTCCTCGGGTTCCCGGTCGTGACGCTCCGGCTGGCGACCAACGGGACCGACGGGGTGGTCTACGCCTACCTGGAGGACGTCGGTCCCGACGGGACGGTGACCTACCTGACCGAGGGCTGCCTGCGGTTCCTCCAACGGGCGACGGCCGGGCCGGCCGAGCCCGCGGGCCTCGGCGTGCCGCGCAGCTTCGCGCGCGCCGACCGCCTCCCCGTCACACCTGGCGAGAACCTCGACCTCGTCGTCGAGCTCCTGCCGGTGTCCGCCGTGCTCCGATCCGGTCACCGGCTCCGGCTCGCGATCGCCGGCAACGACGCCTCCTGCTTCTCCTACCACGGCTCCGCGGGCGAGACCTTCACCCTCACACTGGGCGGATCCACGCACCTGGACGTGCCCCTCCTACGCCGCCGGCCGGCCGGCCCCACTTGTGGATAACTCCCGTCGGCCGGCCCGCCACCGTCGGTGCCCCCGGGCACCGTCGGCGCCATGACGAACTTCTTCGACGACATCCCCGATGACGACTACGACGAGCTGGACCTCGACCGCCCCGGCCTGAGCCTCTCGCTGGACCAGCAGGTGGAGCTGGCGAACGCGGTGGCGGCGCAGCGGCGTGCGTGCGACGGCACGCTGAGCGCTGCGCAGGAATGGGCGAAGGGCGCCGGGGTCCACTGGCCGCGGTTGCGGCGCGAGCTGGAGGACAACGGCGGCTACTGCGACTGCGAGGTGGTGCTGAACGTCTTCGGCGGCGACTTCGACCGGGCCTTCGACGTCGGCGACGCCGAGCCCGACTGACGGGCTACCCGCCCCCGAGCAGCGCCAGCGAGATCACCGGGACGTAGGTCACCAGGAACAGCGCGGCCAGCAGCACCACGGCCGTCGGGATCGCCGCCCGTGCCACCTGCAGCACGCTCATCCCCGACATACCGCTGGCCACGAACAGGTTCAGGCCCAGCGGCGGGGTCACCATGCCGATCTCGAGGTTCATCACCATGATGATCCCGAGGTGGATCGGGTTGACGCCGAGCTCCAGCGCGATCGGCAGCAGGATCGGGGCGAGGATCAGGATCGCGCTGGAGGTCTCCATGAAGCAGCCGGCCACCAGCAGGATGAGGTTCACGAGCAGCAGGAACGACCACTTGTCGAGGTCGTAGCCCAGCAGCAGCTCGGTGATCTCGCCCGGGATCTGCTCGGAGGTGAGCACGAACGAGAACAGGATCCCGTTGGCGATGATGAACATGATCATCGCCGAGGTGCGGGCCGACGAGAGCAGGATCCCGCCGAGGTCCGCGAGATCCAGCTCCCGGTAGACGAAGACGGACACGATGACCGCGTAGAACACGGCCATGGCGGCCGCCTCGGTCGGGGTGAACACCCCGCCGTAGATGCCGCCGAGGACGAGCGCGGGGAGGGCGAGGCTCAGCACGGCGTCCCGGAGGGCGCGGAGCTTCTCGGCCGTCGTCATGACGATCGCGTCGTCGCCGGAGCCGTAGCCGCGGCGGTAGGAGATCGCGAACACCAGGCCGAGCAGCATGAAGCCGGCGAGGAGCCCGGGGAGGATGCCGGCGAGGAACAGGTCGCCGATCGACTCCTCGGTCGCGATCCCGTAGACGATCAGCGGGATCGACGGCGGGATGAGGATCCCGAGCGAGCCGGACGTCGCGATCAGGCCGGTCGAGAAGCGCCGGGGGTAGCCGCTCGTGATCAGCGCCGGGATGATCAGGGTGCCGACGGCGACGACGGTGGCCGGGCTGGACCCGGAGATGGCGGCGAAGAACATGCACGCGAGCACGCCGGTCATCGCCAGGCCACCGCGGAACTGGCCGACCACCGCGTTGCACGCCGCGATGAGCCGGCTGCTGATCCCGCCGCGGCTCATGATGCTCGCCGCGAGCACGAAGAACGGGATCGCCATCAGCGGGAACGTGTTCAGGGCATTGAACAGTCGCTCCGGCACCTGGGTGAGGGGGATCGTCGTGAAGTAGAAGAAGTACGCGAACGAGGTCAGGCCCAGCGCCACCGCGATCGGGGCGGAGGAGAACAGGAGCGCGAAGAGGGTGACGACGAGCGCGATCGTGGCCTCGGTCACCGGTCGTTCCCCTCGTCGTCGTCACGCTCGCGGGTGCGCTCGACGTCACGTACGTCGAGGCCGGTCGCCTCCGCCTCGACCTCGAGGATCGAGCGGTGCCCCTCGGCGAAGGCCTCGACGCCCCGCGCGTTCCGCACGAGGATCTCCAGCGCGCGCAGGAGCATCAGGGTCAGGCCGATGGGGACCGCCAGCTCCACCACCCACAGCGGCAGCTTGAGCGACGGTGTGATCGTCGACGTGGAGAACGGCTCGAACAGCAGCAGCCACGCGAAGAAGCCGATGCAGCCGAGGTACACCACGGTGATCGCGGCGGCGATGACGGCGAGCACGCGCTTGCCGCGCGCCTTCAGGAAGGCGCCGAAGATGTCGACGTTGACGTGCTCGTTGTGCCGCAGCGTGATGACGGCGCCGAGGAAGGTCGAGTAGATGATCAAGTAGATGATCGCCTCCTCGGACCAGAACAGGAAGGTCCCGAAGAGGTACCGGAGCAGGACCGCGACGATCGCGATCACCGTCGCCAGGCCGAGCGCCGACGCGGCGAGGACGTTCTCGATCCGCGTCAGCACCCGGTCGAACCGGTGCACGGAGCTTCCCAAGGGTTACTGGGCGTTCTGCTGGGCGAGCAGGTCGTTGACCAGGTCCGGCCCGATGACGTCCGCGTACTGCTGCCAGACCGACGGCACCACGCGGTCCTTGAACGCCTTGCGCTCCTCGGGGGTCAGCTCGGTGATCGTCGTCGTGCCCGCCTGCTCGATCGTGGTGCGGGCGTCCGCGTTCAGCTTCGCGGCGACCTCGCGGTTGTAGGTGCTCGCCTCGTCGGCGGACTGCTGGACGATCTGTTGGAGGTCGGCGGGCAAGCTCTGGAAGAACTGGTTGTTGATCACCAGCACGTACCCGACGTAGCCGTGGTTCGACTCGGTGATGAATTTCTGCACCGTGTGCATGTTCTGCGACTCGATGTTCGAGTACGGGTTCTCCTGGCCGCTGACCACGCCCTGCTGGAGCGCGTTGTAGACCTCGGAGAACGCCATCGGCGTGGCGCTGGCGCCCCACTTCTCGAACTGGGTGCGCAGCACGTCGGACGGCTGGATGCGGAAGCTCAGGCCGGCCAGCGAATCGGGCGTGCGCATCTCGGTGTTCGACGAGAGCTGCTTGAGCCCGTTGTCCCAGAGGCCCATCACCTTGATGTTGTTGGCCGCGAGCGCCTCGTTCTCGTAGATCGCCTTGCCCACGGCCGAGTCGGGGGAGGCGACCTTGGGGATGTCGTCGACGCTGTCGAACAGGAACGGCAGGTCGAGCACCTGCAGGGCCGGAGCGATCGTCGTGAACTTGGCGCTCGCGGGCGCCAGCACCTGGACGCTGTTGGACTGCAGGGCCTGCAGCTCGTCCTTGTCGCCGTAGAGCTCGGAGTTCGGGTAGACCTCGACCTTGATCCGGCCGCCCGAGCGCTGCTCGACGACCTCCTTGAACTTCTGCGCAGCCTGGCCCTTCGGCGTGGCCGGCGTGACGACGTGCGAGAACTTGATCGTGAAGGTCTCGCCGCCCGCCGCGTCGCCGCCGCCCGCGCCGGCACCGCGCATGCCGCACGCGGCCAGGGCGACCGTCGCGATGAGCAGCAGCGCCGCGAGCAGAGCACGACGTCCTTGTCGTCCCATCATCCGTCCTTCCCACGCCGGGTGGATCGTATTTGATCCGGATACTCGTGCAGGACGTCCGGCTTGGGAAGGTCCGTTCGCTAACGGTCCGGTCCCAGCTTCCTCCGGATCGGTGGGCTCAGACTCACCCCGATTGCTCCATGTGACGGCACGATCGCTGGTTCAATCGATCGGGGGAGCACCAACTGGGGGTCGGGATGGGCGCGGAGTGGTCGTCGGGCGTGGTCGCGGGCGTCGAACGCTGGGCCGCGCTGGAGGGCGGGCCGCACCGGGCCGCGGCGTGGGTCGACCTCGGCCCGGCGGTTGCGCAGGACGACGGCCGGCTCGTGGTCGACGCGCGCGACCGGCGCATCGCGTTCCTCGACGCCTGCCTCGCCGGTGAGCTGGGCCCGGAGTTCGAGCCGGCCCGCCCGGTGGAGGAGCTGCGCGACGAGGCCGGCGTGCTCGTCCTCCGGCCGCAGGCGGGGTCGGCGGAGGAGGGCGGACGCCTGTGGGGACGCAGCGAACCGGTGGTCGGCTCGCTCCTCGACGGCCTGCGCGCCGCGGCCGCGGCGCCGCTCGGGGAGGCCCTCGCCGCGAGGAAGCTTGCCGGGAAGCCGACGTCCAAGGCGAAGCCCGACGGGCTCGTGGAGGAGGAGGCCGAGGCGTTCCGCGCGTGCCTGAGCCCGGGCCTGCGCCTGGTCTGGGCGCCCCCTGGCACCGGGAAGGCCCAGGTGCAGACCCGGGCGATCGAGGCGCTGGTGGCCGACGGCAAGCGGGTGCTCTTCGTCTCCACGGTCGACGAGGCGCTCGACGAGGCGCTGGCCGCCGCCGTCGAGCGGATGTCACCGGAGCCCGGGGTCGCGGTCCGGGTGGGGGCGGCGCGGGATCCGGTCGCGGCGGCCGCGTCGGCGGCGGTCGACGAGGAGGCCGCAGCGGTCGCCGCCGAGCTGCGGGCGACCGCGGAGCTCGCTCCCGAGGTCGAGCGCCTCCGCGCCGAGCTGGGCGAGTTCGACGAGCCCGCCTACCGCGTCGCGGCCGCCCGCGTGACCGCCGGGCACACCCTCGACGATCTCCGCCCGCGCCTGGCCGAGGCGGAGGCCGCGGACGAGTCCGCGCGGCGGGCGGTCGTCGCCGCCGCCACCGAGCTGGGAGAGGCGGTGGACGCCCAGGCGGCCCTCGGCCCGGTCCGCGACGCGCTCGAGCACCAGCGCCTCGCCGTGGACGGCCTGGCCGCGCTCGAGGCGCGGCAGCGGGCCCTGCAGGAGGAGCGCAACGCGCTCGCCCAGCAGGAACCCCGTGGCCGGCGCGCGCGGCGCCAGCACCGCCGCCTCGTCGAGGAGGCGGGCGTCGAGCTGCGCCGCTTCGCCGGCGCGGCGGCGGACGGGCGCCGGCGCTGGCTGGACGTGCAGTTGCAGGCCCGCGCGGTGATCGGCGAGCACACCCAGGCCGATGTCGACGACGCCGACCTGCGCGTTGCGAACGCCGAGGCCGCGCTGGCCGCCGCCGACGAGGAGTACCGGGGCGCGCGCGAGCTGTTGATCAGGCTGCGCGGCGAGGTCGACGCGGCCGAGGCGCGGGGCGAGGCCACCGACGAGGACCGACGGCTCGTCGCCGACAGCGTGCTGCGCGGGCTCCCCGAACGCCACGCCCGCCTGTACGAGCTGGTCCACCGCCGCAACGGCGCCGCGGCGCTCGAGGCCCGGCACCGCGAGCTCGTCGAGCGCGGCAGGGCGCTGCGCGCGGACGCGGAGGCGCGGCTCGTGCGCGACGCGCGCCTGGTCGCGACGACGCTCACGCGGTCGCGCGTCCACCCCGCGCTCGCCGGTGCGGAGTTCGACGTCGTCCTCGTCGACGGGGCCGGTGCCGCGCCGCTCGCGGAGGTGCTGCTCGTGCTCTGCCGGGCCACCACCACGGCCGTGCTGTTCGGGGACTTCCTGCAGCTCGGGCCGGCGGTGCCGGACGACCCGAGCCCGGACGTGCAGCGCTGGGTGCGGGCCACCTGCTTCTCGCACCTCGGGATCACCTCGCCCGCCGACGTCGACGCGCACGACGGCTGCGTCGCGCTCACCCGCTCCCGGCTCGGCGCCACCGTGTGCCGGCTGGCCAACGAGACGAGCTACGAGCGGCTGCGCGCTGCGACCGGGGAGAGCGCCGACATCGTGCTGGTCGACGTGTCCACCGTCCCCGGCCTCGCCGCGGCCCGTCCCGGTGCCGTCGACGGCCGGTGGTCGGCGGCCGGGGCCGTGCTGGCCAGGGCGCTCGCCGAACGGCACGTGCGCGACGGGACGGTCGGCGTGGTCGCCCCGGACGTCGTGCAGGCCGACGTCACCCTGTCCGCGCTCCGGGACCACGGCCTGGTCGCCGGCACGGCCGTGGCCCCAGTGCAGGCGCTTCAGGGCCGCGGGTTCGCGACGCTCGTGCTCGACCTGGCCGCCGGCGCCGCCGGCCCGCGGACCTTCGGCGCCGGCGTCGCCCTGGCCGGGGAACGGCTGTACGTCATCGCCGACGGCGCGGCGGACGGCCCGCTGCGGGCCGCGGTGGAGCGCGGCGAGGTCCGGACGTGGAGCGCGGCCGCCCTGCTCGGGGCGGGCGAACCACCCGGAGGCGACGCGACGTTCGGCGAGGTGGGCGAGCTGCTCCGGGCGGACGTGCACGAGGGCGCCGCGCTCGACCGGCACCTCGCGGACGCGCAGCGGTCGGTGTGGATGTGGGCGCCGTGGCCCGGGGACGTGGACGCGCCCCTCCGGGACGCCGCCCGTCGCGGGGCACGGGTGCGTGTGTTCGCCGGCCCCGGCGAGGACGCCCCGGCGGGCACCGTCATCAGGTCCGACCACGAGCACGGTGGGATCGTCGTCGTCGACGAGCGGGTCGTGCTCCTCGTGGCCGGGGATGGCCTGGTCGCGGTGCCCGGGCCGGCGTTCGCGGGCAGGCTGCTCGCGGAGCTGCAGGCGGAGTGGACCGGGGAGCCGCGGACGTGCGGCGAGTGCGGCGAGCCGATGGAGGTGCGGCGCGGTGGCACCGCGGACGTCCACTGGCTCTGCCCGGGGTGTCACGTCGGCATCCCCGAGCAGCGCCACGCCCCGGCTGCGAGCCCGGCGGTCAGTTGACGTCGTCGCGGGCCGCCGTCACCGTGGCGGCGAGGTCCTCGAGCACGGCGGCGAAGCCCTGCGCGGACTGGCGAGCCTCGGCGCTCCACCTCCCGACCTGGCCGGCCCGCACCGCCGGCAGCGCCGCCCAGGTGGGGTAGGCCGCGAGCTGGTCGGGCTGCAGGCTGAACGCGCGGGTGTCGTGGGGGACCAGGTCGGCCGGGTAGTTCCCAGCTGAGCGTCTCGTAGTACCGCTCGCCCCCGTCCGGTTCGACGATGTCCAGGCCGATCGCCCGGAAGCTCAGCAGGTCCGGGAACCGGCTGGGCCGGGCGCAAGTCGTCAGGCCGTGAGCGCGCGCGACCGGGTCCACGGCCACGTCAGCAGAGCCCAGGCGGCGAGCCCGACGACGAGCTCGACGCCCAGGTACCAGGGCCATCCGCCCATGAGGTCCAGCAGCGAGGGGTTGTCCGGCTTGCGGCTGACGAACAGGTAGTTGGTGCCGGCCGCCGCGTTGAACGCCAGCATCGCGAGGCCCCACGCCACGGTGACGACGGCGGCGAGGGCGAAGCTCCGCCACGTCGGGCGCATCCCCACCCACCACGTCAGGTAGACGGCCGCCCACAGCACGAGCAGGTGCTGGCCCCAGAAGCTCACGAAGTCGATGCTCAGCGCATCCGGGCCCTGCAGGGCGGGTGTGATCATCGCCTGCGGGGCGAGCGTGAGCCCCCAGTAGTAGGTCAGCCCGTACGCCCACTGCTGGTGGGTCCACAACGCCCATGCGGCGGCCATCCAGACGAGGTCGGAGATCTGGAAGGGGAGGGAGTGCTGGATGTCGAAGCGGGCGGGCGACAGGTCGTAGACCAGGATCGGGAGGTGGAAGGCGACCAGGACGACCGCGAAGACGCGGCCGGCCCTCGCCGCGGTGGGGGTGCCCCGGTACCGGCCGCCGAACCGGGCGAGGAGGACCACCCCCGCGGCCAGCACGGCCAGCACGATCCAGTGGGAGGCGCCGTAGGCGGCGAACGAGCGCTCGGCCGAGAGCGGTCTCACCGGCAAAGGGTAGGCCCACCGGCGAGTGAGAAGTTGGCCTAGGCAAGTGATCCTCACGCGTCGGCGCCACGTCGACCACTGCCCGCAGCGCGCGGCGGCCTGTCGCCCCTGACGACCACCGCCCACCTCCCCCTGCGTCCGAAGAGGATTCGTCGTGACGCGTTCGCGCTGTGGGGCGCGAAGGCGCTGCAGGCGGTCGGCCTGCACACGGAGGCGTGGGCCTACTGGCAGCAGCCCGCGCAGGCCAAGTCGCTCGCGGGACCCGTGCTCGCCGACAAGACCTCGCTCACCGACATCGGCATCATGATCGGCGCCGCCCTCGCGGCCACCGCCGGCGACGCCTGGGTGGTGCACCGCTCGATCCCGTGGCGCACGGCGCTGGCCGCGGTGGTCCGCGGGATCGTCATGGGGGTCGGCGCCCGGCTGGCGAGCGGCTGCAACATCGGCGCCTACCTGGCCGGCATCGCCTCCGGCAGCCTGTCCGGCTGGGTCTGGGGCCTGGCCGCCATCGCCGGTACCTGGGTGGGCCTGCGCGGGCGACGCCCGTTCGGCCTCGCGAACCCGAAGCCGTCGGACCCGGTCTGCTGAGAAGTCGTGAGTGGATACGGGTGCCGGAACACTCGTATCCACTCACGGGGGAAGCGTCAGTGGGCGACCGGCTTGTCCGCGCCCGCCGCGGGCTTGCCCGAGCGCAGGAAGAAGGCGAGGACCACGCCGATCAGCGTGAGCGAGCCCGCGATGAAGAACCCGCTGCTGTAGGCCGCCGCCTGGACCTGGCCCGCCACCTCCTGGTACATCGGGAGCAGGCCGGCGGTCCCCTGCTGCTGCATCTCGGTGAGCTGCGGGTTCGAGCCGCTCTCCATCAGCGTGGACCGGTCGGACATGAACTGCGCGCTGTTGTCCTGGACCATCGCGGTCATCATGGCGAGGCCGAGCGCCGAGCTCACGCGCTGGGTGAGCGTGTTGATCGCGCTGCCGCTGTCGGTGATCTCGGGCGGTAGGACGGAGAGCCCTCCCGTCATGATCGGCATCATGCCCAGGGCCATCCCGGTGGCCATGACGACCATGCCGAGGATGAGCTCCCCGCGCGTGATGTCGACGTTGATCCGGGACAGCAGGAGGATCCCGGAGCCGACCAGCGCCAGCCCGACGGCGGCGGGCCACCGGGCACCGACCTTGTCGTAGAGCAGGCCGGCGAACGGCATGAGCAGCGCCATCGCGAGGGCCTGCGGCAGCAGCGTCAGGCCGGTGTTCAGCGGCGTCCAGCCCTGTGCGTCCTGCAGGAACGACGGGACGTAGAACAGCACCGCGAACAGGCCGATCGACATCGTGCTGATCAGCAGGAGCGAGTTGACGAACGGCCAGTGCTTGAACACCCGGATGTCGAGCACGGGGTGCTCGACGTGCAGCTCGACCACGATGAAGAGCGCCATGAACACGGCGGCGCCGAGGAACAGCATCACGGTGCGGTAGTCCGACCAGCCCCAGTTGTCGCCCTCCTCGAGCGCGAGCAGGAGGGAGAAGAGGCTGGCGGCGATGAAGGTGAACCCGACGAAGTCGAAGGGCTTGCTCTTCTCGGCCGGGAACTTCGTCAGCCAGATGGCCGCCGCGATCGCGCCCAGGATGCCGACCGGGACGTTGATCAGGAAGATCACGCGCCAGTTCGTGTGCTCGACGAGGTAGCCGCCCAGCGTGGGGCCGATGCCCGGTGCGACGACGATGCCCAGCCCGTACATGCCCATGGCCGCGCCGAGCTTCTCCTTCGGCACGATGCGGAACAGGATGGTCATGCACGTGACCGGGAGGACGCCACCCGGGATCGCCTGCACGATGCGGAACGCGATCAGCCCGCCCAGCCCGCTGGACAGGGCGCACAGGAGCGACGCGATCGTGAAGAGCACGATCAGAGCGACGTAGAGGCGCTTGAGCCCGAACCGCGCGCCCAGCCACGCGCTGGCCGGCACCATGACGCCCTCGGTGAGGCTGTAGGCGGTGCTGATCCACTGGACGCTGTCGATGCTGGCGCCGAGGTCCTTGCGGATCGACGGGATCGCGACGTTCACGATGCTGAGGTCGAGCACCGACATGAACATGCCGGTGATCAGCACGGCGAGCGGGAGACCCCAGCCGGTCGCGGGCGGCCCGGTGACCGGGGGCGCGGGCGGGGGCGGCGGGGTGCTGCGCGGCGGGACCGGGCGGGAGCCGTTTGTGTCCCGCCCGTCCGCGGCGGCGTCTGCCGGGACGTCCGCGCGCGTGAGCTCGTCGTCCAGCGACTTGGTCATGAACGTGCCCCTCGGTACCGGAGGTGATGCCGCGCGACGCTGCCCGACAGGAGCGGGGGTCCTTCCCCGGTGAACTGCGGACACTGTACCGACGAAAGCGGGGGGCGTGCCACGTTTTGTTGATACAATCACGGGCGATGCCTGCTTCCCCCGGCGCGAGGCCCGCGCTGCGCAGCGACGCACGCCGCAACCGGCGGCGGTTGCTCGAGGCCGCCCGCGGCGTGATGCGCCAGCAGGGGCTGGAGGCCTCCCTGGGGGAGATCGCCCGCCGGGCCGGCGTCGGCAACGCCACCCTCTACCGGCACTTCCCCACCCGGGAGGCGCTCTGGGAGGCGGTCTTCGCAGAGTACGGGAGCGAGCTCGAGGAGATCCGCGAGCGGGTGCTGCGGATCCCGGACGCGTGGGAGGCGCTGGTCACCTGGCTCGAGGAGACGTGCGCCGCGTTCGCCACCGACAAGGCGTTCGCCGACCTGGTGACCCGCGGGATGTCGCAGTCGCCGGCGCTCAACGAGCTGTGCACGACCGCCCTCCGGCTCTCCGAGACGCTGTTCCGCAACGCGCAGCGCCAGGGCGCCATCCGGCCCGACGCCGAGCTGACCGACCTGATGTTCGTCATGTACTCGCTGCAGCAGGTGGTGCCGGTCACCGCCCAGGTGGCGCCGGACGCGTGGCGGCGGCACCTGGCCATCGCACTCGCCGGGCTCCGGTCGTCCGAGGGCCCGCCGCTGCCGCCCGCCGCGATCACCTTCGAGCAGTTCGTCGAGCTCGGGGAGTGTCCGCAGCCCGTTCACCGGCGTCCCGCCGAGCACGCGTCGGCCATCGCGCGCTGTGCCTCCGCTGCCGCGCACGACGCCGGGCCCGCGATCAGCGACGAGCTGTGGGAGCTCATCGCGCCCGAGCTCCCGTCCAGCGCGGGGCGGCGCGGACGACCATGGCGGGACCACCGCCAGACGCTGGAGGCCATCCTCTGGCGCTACCGGACGGGTTGCCCGTGGCGGGACCTGCCCGCCGAGTTCGGCCCGTGGCAGACGCTGTGGAAGCGGCACCACCAGTGGTCGGCGGACGGCGTCTACCAGCGGATCCTGGAGCGCCTGGTCAAGAGCTGATCACGGCTTGCGCGCGATCAGCACCCCGCGGTCGCCCGCGCCCGGCCGGTGCTCGACGTCGACGAATCCCGCCTGCCCGGCCATCTCGGCCAGCTCGCGCACCGACCAGCACTTGCCGGGCGTCGAGTGCATGAGCAGCACCGAGTACTCCGCCACGGCGAGAGGCCCGCGCTTGTCGGCGTCGACGTGGGTGTCGTGGTCGATCAGCCGGCCGCCGGGTGGCAGCGCCGCGAACGACGCGGCCAGGAGCCGCTCGACGCGGGGCGCGTCCCAGTCGTGCAGCACGTGGGAGTACAGGTGCGTGTCGAACCCGGCCGGGAACGGGTCGGTGAACATGTCGCCGGTGATCACATCGATGCGGCCGGCGAGCCCGCGGTCCGCGAGGAGCGTGCGCGCTGCCCGGTCCACCGGCGGTCGTTCGAACACCGCGGCGCGCACCTCGGGCCGGGCGTCCAGCACGGCGGCGGCGTAGACGCCCGAGCTGCCCGCGACATCGAGGAGCGCCGTCACCGGCACGTCGGCGAGCGCCGCGGCGAGCGCGGGGCCGAGGAAGGCGCCCCGCGCGTCCATCGCGGCCGTGATCCGCTCGGCGAAGGCGGGGTCACCCAGCCGTTCCGACCAGTCGGCCTCCCGCTCCGCGCTCGCCCACGCCGCCGGGGAGCCGGTCCGCAGGACCTGCGCGAGCTCGTGCACGGCCGGGCGTTCGGCCAGCGAGCCGTAGTACGCGCGGAGGTCGAACGGTGAGCCGGCGACGAGGTGCCGGCGGCCGAGCCCGGTGAGCCCCACCCGGTCGCCCGCGTCGAGGTCGCGGTCGACGAGGCCGAGGGCGGCGCAGTACGTCAGCAGCACGTCGGCCGGGCGTTCGGCGAGCCCCAGCTTCGCGCACAGGTCCGCGGCGGTCACGGGGCCGTGCGCCGCCAGCCACGTGAAGAGATCGATCTCCGCGACGGCGGCGATGAGGAGGTCGGCGGCGTAGGCGCCGTCCCGCACGCGGTAGAGCACGGTCGGATCGGGGATGTCGACCACGCGGACACGCTATCCGGTGGCCGCCCGCAGCTGGGTGTAGCGGAGCTTGAGGGCCGTGTTCTTGTTCAGCGGGTTCTGGGCCTCGTCCGGCTCGATGCCGGCCTCGACGGCGATCCGGTTCATCCGGCCGAGCATGCGCACCAGGTGGGCGATCCGGGCCTCGTCGGCGTCGACGGGCCGCGTGACGCCGGTGGCGAGCAGGAGCGTGCGGTCGACCCAGAGCGTCTCGGCGTGCAGCCCGGCCTCCTGCAGGACCCGCCGCATCCGCTGCGCGAGCTCGCGGGGCGGCAGGTCCTGCCACGTCGCCAGCGTGCGGGCGGAGACCGGGAAGAGGCGACCGCGGTCGCGCAGGTAGACGAGCTCGAGGGCGAAGGCGTGGCCGTACGCGCAGTACGTGCAGCCGTTGTGCAGCGAGATCGTGACCGCGGCCAGGTGGGTGCGCACCGGGCCGAGCACGTGCATCGTCCACAGCAGGCGGGGCATGTTGGCGGCGAACCACAGCACGGACCGGCCGGGCCCCAAGTTGCGGACGACGTGCGGGATCATCCGGGGCGCGAAACCCCACATTGCCCGGCACAGGCCTTCCAGCAGCCGGGTGACGAGCCGCTCGAGCTCGTCGTGCGTCATGTGCGAGCTCCTCACGACAGGTGATCGGCAGATTACCGAACGGAAGGACCTGCAGGTAGACCGGGAGCCATGGTCGTTTTCGGCTTACGTCTCGTGGGGTTGCTTACGATTCGTTAGTCTCGGTGTGTGGACGTCACCGACACCGCGTTCTGCCCGCGCTACCACAAGGCCGTCGAGGTCATCGGGAAGCGCTGGACCGGGGCGATCGTGCGGGCGATGCTGCTCGACGTCACCCGGTTCGCCGGCCTGCGCGAGGTCGTTCCGGGCCTCTCCGACCGCATGCTCAGCGAACGCCTCAAGGAGCTGCAACAGGAGGGCATCGTCGAGCGGGTCGTCCACGCCGAGACACCCGTGCGGATCGAGTACCGGCTCACGGAGAAGGGCCGGGAGCTGCACGCGGCGGTCTACGCCCTGAGCCGGTGGGCCGATCGCTGGATCCCGCTGTAGTCCGTCTCGACCTGATCACACCCGAACACTGGTGCTGCTCGTACTGCTGACGGTGCGCCGGGCGCCCCGGGCCGGCGCGCCGGGCGACCTGCCACGTCGCTGACGGTACCGGTCGCTATCGTCGACCCGGCCCGGCTAGCCGAGGAGGAGCCCTGTCCGACGCATCCGCCCCCGCCGTCGGCCGCGTGGTCGGCACGGAGGACTCCACGCCGCTGCAGTTCAGCGTGGCGCTGGCGCCCGAGCAGTACCTGCAGCTGGACGACGTCGTGGTCACCGTGCGCCCCGTACCGGGGATCGGGCCGGTCATGACGGCGGGCGTCGTCACCGAGGTGCGGGCGCGGCACGAGGGCGCCACGTTCGGCTCGGACGTCTTCCTCATCGCCGACGGCGTGCTGCCGGCGCAGGTGCAGGAGATCGCCGAGGTCACCACCACCCGGGTGGAGCCGGAGTGCTACGTGCCACCGACCCCCGGCTCGATCGCCACCAGGGCGACCGGGGAGGAGCGCGCGCGGGCGCTGTACTTCGACCAGATGGACCTCAAGGTGCCGGTCGGGCTCGGCCGCGACGGCTCCCCGATCTACGTCAACCTCGAGTTCCTCGACGGCACGCGCGGCGGGCACGTCTCGATCAGCGGCATCTCCGGCGTGGCGACGAAGACCAGCTTCGCGCTGTTCCTGCTCTACTCGATCTTCCGCAGCGGGGTGCTCGGGCGCCGGTCGGTGAACGCGAAGGCGCTGGTGTTCAGCGTGAAGGGCGAGGACCTGCTCTTCCTCGACCACGCCAACACCAAGCTGGACGAGGACCTGATGTCGGCCTACGCGACGGTCGGGCTGCCCGCCGGGCCGTTCTCGTCGGCCGGCTTCTTCGCCCCGCCCACGCCCGACGACCTGTCCGGGCGGCCGTTCGTGAGCGGCCGCACCAGCGGCGTGAAGGCGTTCTGGTGGACGCTCGCGGAGTTCTGCGCCGAGGAGTTGCTGCCCTACGTCTTCGCCGACGCCGAGGACGAGCGCAACCAGTACACGATGGTGATCCACCAGGTCGCGGCCCGGCTGCGCCGGGAGGCGGAGCCGGTCGGCGACGGGGGAGTCGTCGTCGGCGGCCAGATCCTGCGCACGTACGACGACCTCGTCGAGTTCGTCTCCGACCGGCTCACGGACGAGGACGAGCGCCGCGACTGGGCGGGCCCGGTCACCGGAACGGGCACGATCAACGCGTTCCTGCGGCGGCTGCGCTCGAGCCTGCGGCCGCTGCGCTCGATCGTCCGCGGCGACCTCACCGACTCGCCGGGCAGGCGGGTGAGCACCGACGCCCACCAGGTCACGGTCGTCGACCTGCACAACCTCCCGGAGCGCGCGCAGCGCTTCGTCGTGGGTGTGGTGCTCGCGGCCGAGACCCGCAAGAAGGAGGCGGCCGGGCCGGGCGGGCTGCTCTTCACGATGATCGACGAGCTGAACAAGTACGCGCCGCGCGAGGGTTCGAGCCCGATCAAGGAGGTGCTGCTCGACATCGCCGAACGCGGCCGGTCGCTGGGCATCATCCTGATCGGCGCGCAGCAGACGGCGAGCGAGGTCGAGCGGCGGATCGTCTCCAACTCGTCGGTGAAGGTCGTCGGGCGGCTCGACCCCGCCGAGGCCGGGCGGCCGGAGTACGGCTTCCTGCCGCCGTCGCAGCGGCAGCGGGCCACCCTGGCCAAGCCGGGCACGATGTTCGTCTCGCAGCCGGAGATCCCGGTGCCGCTGGCCGTCGAGTTCCCGTTCCCGGCCTGGGCCACGAGGCTCTCCGAGTCGGCGGGGCCGCCGGTGGCGACGAGCACCAACGGTGCGGCCCCGCGCGACCCCTTCGCGCGCCTCCCCGCCGCCCCGCCGGACGAGCACGACGACGCGCCGTTCTGACGGGCCCGGTCAGGTGAGCACCGCCGGCAGGCCGAGCGGCGGGAAGTGCTCCGGCCCGACGAACGCGGTGACCTCCGCGACCTTGTCCCCGCGCAGCGTGAGGACGTCGACCGACCAGGGGGTGTGCGCGCCCGCCCCGTCGTTCCACAGGTAGGACCCGATCGCCGGCTGCCCGTTGGCGCTCGTCGGCACGTGCCGCCACGAGCCGCAGGTCATCGGCACCGCCCTCGCGAAGTCGGTGACGGCGGCGAGCCCTCGGTACCAGTGCGGCAGCGGCGGCATCGACCAGGTCACGTCCTCGGTGAGGAGCGCGACGAGCGTGTCGGCGTCGCCGCGTTCGAGCGCGCCGGAGAAGCCGGCGACGATCTCGCGCAGCCGGGCGTCGTCGAGCTCGTGGAGCGTCTGCTGCTGGGTGCGGGACGGCACCCGGTCGGTGACGATCTTGCGGGCGCGCTGGAGCGCGCTGTTCACCGAGGCGGCCGAGGTCTTCATCATCTCGGCGATCTCGGCGGCCGAGTAGCCGAGCACCTCGAAGAGCAGCAGCGCGGCCCGCTGGTTGCCGGGAAGGTGCTGCACCGCGGCGACGAACGCCAGCTCCACGGCCTCCCGCTGTTCGTACGCCAGCCCGGTGTCCGGGTACGGGCCGAGCCAGGCGGCGTCGGTGCGCGGCGCGGCGCCGCCGACCACGTCCTCGCTCGCCGGGCCGAGGTCCATCGGCAGCTCGCGCCTGCCGCGCCGGGCGATCGTGTCGAGGCAGCTGTTGGTGGCGACGGTGTAGAGCCACTTGCGCAGTGAGCTGCGGGCCTCGAAGCGCTCGATGCCGCGCCAGGCCCGCACGAGCGCGTCCTGCAGGGCGTCGTCGGCGTCGTGGACGGAGCCGAGCATGCGGTAGCAGTGCGCGTGCAGCTCCCGGCGCAGCGGCTCGACCAGGCCGGCGAACGCGGCGTCGTCGCCCCCGCGGGCCCGCACCAGAAGTTCCTCGCTCACACGCGATGATTCTGCCCGACCCCGGGAGTCTGGTTGCGCGACGAGGACCCGGCTCCTGGAGGAGAAGAGCATGAGCACGACGACGAACGCGGCCACTGTGGGCACCCTCGACGTGGCCGACGCCCGGCTGCACTACGAGGTGCGCGGCCACGGACCCCTGGTCGTGCTGGTGGGAGCCCCGATGGGGGCCGCGGCGTTCGCGCCGCTCGCCGACCTGCTCGCCGCCGACCACACCGTGCTCACCACCGACCCGCGGGGCACCGGCCGCAGCCCGATGGCGGACCCCGGGCGCGACTCGACCCCCGAGCTGCGCGCCGCCGACCTCTCGCGGCTCGTCGCCCACCTCGACGCGGGCCCGGCCGCCGTGCTCGGTTCCAGCGGCGGGGCGGTCAGCGCGCTCGCCATGGCGCAGGCCCACCCGGACCAGGTGCACACCGTGATCGCCCACGAGCCGCCCCTGACGGAGCTGCTCGACGACCGCGAGCAGCGCCGCGCCGCCACCGAGGACATGATCGCCACCTACCTCGGCGGCGACGTGACGGGCGCGTGGGAGAGGTTCTTCACGCACGCGAACATCGTCATGCCGGACGGTGCGATCGAGCAGATGTTCGGTGGTGAGCGCGATCCGCAGCAGGTCGCCGACGAACGCCACTGGTTCGCGCACGAGATGCGCCCGACCGTCCGGTGGGAGCCCGACCTGGACCTGCTGCGCGGGAGCCGGGCGCGGATCGTCGTCGGCATCGGCGAGGACTCGACCGGTCAGGTCTGCGACCTCACGTCGACGGCGCTCGCGACCGCGCTGGGTATCGAGCCGACCTCGTTCCCCGGCGGCCACATCGGGTTCGTCGACGACCCCGCGGCGTTCGTCGTCCGGCTGCGCTCGGTCCTCGCCGGCAGCTGACGGTCAGGCGTTCTCCCAGAGGCCGAGTGTGTTGCCCTCCGGGTCGGTGAAGTAGGCGAACGCGCCCATGCCGGGGATCTCGGACCGCGGCCGCACGACCTTCCCGCCCGCGGCCTCGACCTGCTCGAGCGCCCGGTCGACCGACTCGACGTCGATCGTGAGGACCGGTGACGGGGTCTCGGCGCTGCGGCGCAGGAGGCCACCGTTGATCGCCCCGGCCGCCGTGGGCATCTGGGTGGCCTCGTCGACCTCGGTCGTCTGGACGATCGTGTAGTCCATGTCCGGCATGTCCTGCACCTGCCAGCCGAAGACCGACCCGTAGAACTCCTTCGCCCGTGCCACGTCATCGGCCGGGATCTCGAAATGCACGACGCTGCGCATGGCGTTGCTTCTACTCCTGGTTCGCGGCCGTGAACAGGCCCGTTCAGCGGTGGTAACGCCATCGGGCCCAGCGGCGAGTTGCGGGCAACATCCCTGCGGCGGAAGGGACCGCCATGAAGTCCGTCTACCGTGTGCTCGCCTACCTGATCGCGCTCGAGGTCGTGATCCAGGCGGCGGCGATCGCGTTCGCCGTGGCAGGTCTCGGGACGTGGATCCAGCAGGGCGGGGTGCTCGACGCCGCATCGATGGAGAGCGAGACGACGGAGTTCACCGGCGTGGCCGGCTTCATGATCCACGGCCTGAACGGCCAGATCATCGTGCCGCTGCTCGCGCTGGCACTGCTGATCGTCTCGTTCTTCGCGAGGATTCCCGGCGGCGTCCTCTGGGCGGGGATCGTGCTGGTGACGGTCGTGGTCCAGGCGCTGCTCGGGATCTTCAGCCACGGCGCGCCAGTGCTCGGGCTGGTGCACGGGGCGCTCGCGCTCGCCCTGTTCGCGGTCGCGGCGATCGCGGCCCGCAGGTCCGAGGCCGCGCTCGGCGCGCCGGTGCACGCCCCGGCGCCTCCCGCGGGCGTCGCGTAGGCGATGCTCGCTCCGCCCGAGGCCCCGGCGGCCCCGCGCCGGCCCGGGCGCAGGCGCCTGCTCGTGCCCGCCGTCGCCGCGGTCGTCGTGCTCGCCCCGCTCGCCTGGCTGTGGCAGGCGAGCCTGCTGCCCGGCACCTACTCGGTGACGGACATGGGGACCGTCGACGACGGGCGCGGGAACGCCGGGCACGCAGGCCACGCCGCGACCGCGGGCGGGCGGAGCGTGGACTCGCTGACCGAGCCGTCCGCCGGGCCCGCCGACGTCCGGGTGGAGCTGGTGGCCCGCGAGGAGCCGTTCCGCCTCGCGTCCGGCGAGGAGACGACGGGCTACACGCTGAACGGCACCTCGCCGGGCCCGGTCGTCCACGCCGAGCTCGGTCAGCTCGTGGAGGTGCGGCTGGTCAACGAGTCGGTGCGCGACGGGGTCACCCTGCACTGGCACGGCCTCGACGTGCCCAACGCGGACGACGGCGTCGCAGGCGTCACGCAGGACGCGGTGCCGGTCGGCGGCTCGTTCACCTACCGGTTCCGGGTGCACCAGGCGGGCACGTTCTGGTACCACTCGCACCAGGCCTCGCACGTGCAGGTGCAGCGGGGGCTACTGGGAGCGCTCGTGGTGACGCCGCCCGGCGGGGTGGGCGCCATCGACGCGCTCGCCCTCGTCCACCTCTACGACGGGACGCGCACCGTGAACGGGCGGAGCGGGGAGACGCCGGTCGCCGCCGCGCCGGGCGAGCGCGTGCGGGTGCGCGTCGTGAACACGGACAACGCGCCGATGTCGGTGTGGGTGCCCGGGCGCCCGTTCCGGGTGCTCGCCGTGGACGGCAGCGAGGTGCACGGGCCCGGCGAGGTGCGCGACGTCGCCGTCGAGGTCACCGGCGGCGCCCGGACCGACCTGGAGGTCGTGGCACCGGCCAGGATCGACCTGGGCGGCGCATCCGTGCTGGTCGGTGAGCAGGCGCCACCGGCAGCGCCGCGCCCCGCCGCCACCCTGGACCTGCTCACCTACGGCACGCCCGCCCCGCTGGGCTTCGACCCGGCCGCCGCGACCCGGTCGTTCGACTACGTGATCGGCCGCAGCCCCGGCTTCCTCGACGGGGTGCCCGGCATGTGGTGGACGATCAACGGTCACCTGTTCCCCGACGTCCCGATGTACATGGTCGCCGAGGGCGACGTCGTGCGGATGCGGGTGGAGAACCGCAGCGGTGAGGGCCACCCGATGCACCTGCACGGCCACCACGCCGTGGTGCTCTCCCGGGGCGGCGTCCCGGCCGCCGGGAGCCCGTGGTGGGTCGACTCCCTGCAGGTCGCCGACGGCGAGACCTACGAGATCGCCTTCGTGGCCGACAACCCCGGCGTGTGGACCGACCACTGCCACAACCTGCCCCACGCGGTGGAGGGCCTGGTGGCGCACCTGATGTACGAGGGTGTGACCACGCCGCACCGAATCGGCGGCCCCAACACCCCGGAATGAGCCCCTCCGGGTGGTCTGCCTCTCGGCGCACGCGAACGTCTGTTCGGCCGACGCACCGGCGCGCGTCCCCGGACCCGCCGGGCAGCACCCTTACGATCCGCCCGATGCGACTGCTGCACACGTCCGACTGGCACGTCGGCAAGACGCTCAAGGGCCGCTCCCGGCTCGACGAGCAGGAGCAGGTGCTCCGGGAGATCGTCGGCATCGCGCGGGAGCACGAGGTCGACGCGGTGCTCGTGGCCGGCGACCTCTACGACACGGCGGCGCCCTCCGCGCAGGCCCAGCAGCTGGTGGTCCGCACGCTGATGGGGCTGGCGCGCGACGGCGCCGAGGTCATCGCCATCGCCGGCAACCACGACCACCCCGCCGCCATCGACGCCTACCGGCCGCTCGCAGGCGCCGCCGGCATCACGCTGGTCGGCACCGTGCGCACCGCCGCGCGGGGCGGCGTCGTGGAGTTCACGGCGAAGTCGACGGGGGAGCGGGGCACCGTGGCCGTGCTGCCGTTCCTGTCGCAGCGCTACGCCGTGCGCGCCGCCGAGCTGGTGGCCAACACCCCGGCGGAGAACACCAACGAGTACGACCAGCACCTGCGCGACATCCTCGGCGCGCTCACCGCCGGGTTCCGCGACGACTCGGTCAACCTCGTGATGGCCCACCTGACGGTGCTGAACGGCGTGTTCGGCGGCGGGGAGCGAGCGGCCCAGTCGATCTTCGAGTACGCGGTGCCCGCCACGATCTTCCCGGTCGAGTCGCACTACGTCGCGCTCGGCCACCTGCACCGGCGCCAGCGCATCGACGCCCCCTGCCCGGTGCACTACTGCGGCGCGCCGCTCGCGATCGACTTCGGCGAGCAGGACAACACGCCCGTCGTCTGCCTGGTCGAGGCCTCGCCCGGCACCCCGGCGCAGGTCACCGACATCCCCATCACCTCGGGGCGCAGGCTGCGCACGGTCCGCGGCACCGTCGCCGAGCTGGCCGCGCTCGCCGAGCGGGCGGGCGAGGACTACCTGCGCGTCTTCGTGCGCGAGCCCGCCCGCGCCGGGTTGCGCGAGGAGGTCGCGGCATTGCTGCCGAACGCCCTGGAAGTGCGGATCGACCCGGAGTTCGCGGCGCCCGTCGCCGCGTCCCGGCCGTCCTCCGGTCCGGAGCGCTCGCCATCGGAGCTGTTCCGGGAGTACCTCGGCACCCGCAACGTGGCCGACCCGCGCGTCGAGCAGTTGTTCGCGCGGCTGCACGACCGTGTGACGGGAGCGAGCTGATGCGTCCGGTCCTGCTGGAGATGGCGGGCTTCGGCTCGTTCCGAGAGCCCACCACCGTCGACTTCACCGGCGCCGACTACTTCGCCTTCGTCGGGCCCACCGGTGCGGGCAAGTCCACCGTGATCGACGCGCTCACGTTCGCGCTGTACGGCTCGGTGCCCCGCTGGGACAACAGCCGCACGGTGGCGCTGGCGCTCGCACCGACGGTCAACCGCGGCACCGTACGACTGGTGTTCGACGTCGGTGGCGCCCGCTACGTCGCCGCGCGGGAGCTGCGGCGGGCGGCGAGCGGTGGTGTGTCCGTGCGCGGCGCCCGGCTGGAGCGGCTGCGCGACCCGTCCGGCACCGGCGGCCCGGACGAGGAGAGCGAGTCGCTCGCCGACGGCGCAGGCCCCGTCACGAAGGCCGTGGAGGAGCTGCTCGGGCTGCCGTTCGGCGACTTCTGCACGTGCGTGGTACTGCCGCAGGGTGAGTTCGCGGAGTTCCTGCACACCGAGCCGCGCAAGCGCCAGGAGAAGCTGGTGCGCATCCTCGGGCTCGGGGTCTACGACGTGATCGCGCGCGAGGCCAACAGCGAGGCCGCGGCCCAGCGCCAGCGCGCCGAGGTGCTCGCCGAGCAGCTGTCGGGCTACGCCGACGCCACCGAGGAGGCCGAGCGGGAGGCCGCGGCGCGGGTGGCCGAGCTCGCGGAGCTGGCCGAGCGGGTCGACGCGGCGGTGCCGGAGCTCGCGGCGGCCTCGGCGGCGCTCGACGTGGCCGAGGCCGGGGCCGGGCAGCTGCGCGCCGAGCGGGAGCTCCTCGCCGCGCTCGCCGGCGCGGACGGCCTCGCCGACCCGGACGCCCGGCACCGCGCGGCGGCCGAGCAGCTGGCCCTGGCCGCCGAGC